>JBKPMA010000499.1:0-3133 GCA_046731935.1 Acidobacteriota bacterium | reverse complement strand
AGAGACAGTGTATCTGGTGGGCGACGGGCGCGCGCCCTGGTGGGCTGTTCTCGTGACGGTGGCCCTGATCCTGCCTGTGATCGCAATGTTCAACCGCGGCCTGGTACGCCCAGGCCAGCCGTCGCTGTAGCCGCCATCTATGCCTGTTGCCACTTCGCGCCAGGATCCCGTTGCCAGCCGTATCCGGACGGTGGCGATCTTTCAGATTGGGCTGATTGTCGTCATCGGCGTACTCACAGCCGTGTTGACGGTGCAAATCACACGACTGGAGCGGCAGCGCGCCGCTGCAAACGCAGAGCTCGCCGCCATCTCGAGTCGCGTGCAAACGCTGCACGCGGAGACCAGCGCGCTCGAGAAACAGAAGGCCACGCTCGACGCGCAAGTGAAGGCGCTCGCCGACCGGAATCTGGCGCTGCGGGCGGATCTGGTCGTCAACGACGCGACGCTCGAGATCCTCCAGAAGCGGGATCCAACAGTCACCGCCAGGGCGTTGGCCACCGCGGTCCTGGAGCCGCGTCTCTACATCCAGGTCGCGACCGCCGAGAACGAAGCCCTGGCCAACCGTCTGCGTCCGCGGTTGGTCGCGGCGGGTTTCCTCGTGCCCCGCGTGGAGCGGCTGCCGTCGGCGCCGCGCACACCGCAAGTGCGCTACTTCCGATCTGAAGACGAAGCCTATGCGCGGAAGGTGGTGAGTCTGATAGCGGGCGACCTGGCGGGCGTCCAGGCCGCTTCGTTCACCGACGCGCCTGCGAGCGCACGCATGCGCCCGCACCATCTCGAGCTGTGGTTCTGATCACTTCGACGGCGAACCCAACCGGCCGGCCACTTTCGTTGCCTGCTCGACCGCTCGCGCGAGCACGGATCGAATCTTTCCATCTTCCAGCATCAACAACCCTGAAATCGTACAGCCCGCAGGCGTCGTGACATCGTCGCGCAGCGCGGCCGGATGCCGTCCGGATACCTGCACCATGCGGGCCGATCCCAGCATGGTCTGCACGACCAGCGTCAGCGCAAGAGTCCGCGGCAGTCCGACGTGGACGCCGGCGTCGGCCATCGCTTCCATCATCAGGTAGAGATACGCAGGGCCGCTGCCGCTGAGGGCAGTGATCGCATCGAAGTGATATTCGTCCGCTTCGACGCAGCGGCCGACACACTCGAAGACCTGACGGGCGCGCGCCAGGTGCGTTGGCGTCGCGTACGTACCAGGGCAGATGGCCGTCATCCCCTCCCCGACGGTACACGGCGTATTCGGCATGGCGCGGACCCATGGATTCGACGTCCCGAGCGCCGCCTCGACCTGCGCCAGCGCCGTGCCAGCGAGAATCGAGATGAACAACGTGTCGGGACGAAGACCCGCGTCCTTGAGCGGCGCCAGCGCCGTCGCCGCTTGAGCCGGTTTCACGCAGAGCACGATCACGCCGGCGCTCGCGACACGCGGCCGGATGTCACGCTCGACGGCGATCCCCAGCGCCTCCGATGCTCGATCGCATGTTGCCTGCGATTTTGCCGACGCCCAGGCCTGGTGCGGCTGGAGCGCACCCGACGTCAGCAGGCCCTTCAGAATCGTCTGGCCCATCACGCCAGTGCCGATGACGCCAAACGTCTCGCCGGGCGCGATGAGTGGAGTGGCTGAAACGTGAGCGGTCTGCGACATGTGGGGAGTCTATCAGGCGCAACCGTTAAACCGCGCCAGGAGCTCAGGCGTCGGTTTCGTGTTCGTCTTCGTATTCGTTACGCTGCGAGCAGCAGGGAGTCAATCGCCGCGCACACGAATGCGAACACGAACACGATAACGAGGGCGGCAGTAAAGCCAGCTTCTAGTGCGTGCACTGAGCGAGCCGGCGCAGCAGGAAGCGCCGTTCCGGATCCGTGCAGCCGCGCTCGAGGGCGGCTGCAAAGGCCTTCGCGGCGTCTTCCGTGCGTCCGAGCTCCGCCAGCAGCTGCCCGCGAGCCGCCAGCATGAGGTGATAGTGCTGCAGCTTGGGATCGCGCGAGATGGTCTCGAGCGCGTCCAGCCCGGCGGCCGGGCCATGGACCTTCGCCACTGCGACGGCGCGATTCAGCGCCACGATCGGCGACGCCGTCATCTCGAGCAGTTGGTCGTACAGCTCCAGGATCGTTCGCCAATCGACCGAGCTCGCATCGGCGGCTCGGGCATGGGTCGCGGCGATGGCCGCCTGCACGTGATATTCGGTCACCTCCGCGCCAGCCATCGACCGATCGAAATGCTGGAATCCCAGAAAGATCAGGCGCTCGTCCCACCGGGTGCGATCCTGGTCGTCGAGCAGGATCAGATCCCCGGCGTCGTCCACGCGGGCCGGTAGCCGCGCTGCCTGGAGCGCCATGAGCGCAACGAGCGCGTGCACGCGCGGTAGATCGAACGCTCTGGCGCCCGCAACCAGCCGTCCGAGGCGCAGCGCCTCCATGCAGAGGTCCTGACGGATCAGGTCCACGCCCTCGTGTGCCGCATACCCTTCGTTGAACATGAAGTAGATCACGTCGAGCACGGCGTCGAGACGCTCTCTGAGCTCAGGTCCGATCGGCAGATCGAGCGTCAGCCGGCGCTCGCGAATCAGCTTCTTGGTCCGGACGATGCGCTGAGCGATGGCGGATTCATCGGCGAGGAACGCCCGGGCGATTTCCTTGACGCTGAAGCCACCAACCGTCTTCAGACTGAGCGCCACACTCCCGTCCCGCGACAGCGCCGGATGACCGCACATGAAGATCATGCGCAGCTCGTCGTCGCGGATCTGATCGTCGAGTTCCGGTGTCTCTCGTGTCTGCGCCGACTGTGTGATGGCGGCGACAATGGCGTCGGTCTTCTGTCCGAAGGATTGCGTGCGCCGCACGCTGTCGATGGCAAGATTGTGCGCGACGCGAAAGAGCCATCCTGCCGGATTGTCGGGGACGCCGTCCTGAGGCCATGTCTGCAGCGCACGCAGCAGGGCTTCCTGGACCGTCTCCTCCGCCAGCGTCACGTGTGACGGGCCGAG
This sequence comes from Acidobacteriota bacterium, assembly GCA_046731935.1. Lineage (GTDB taxonomy): Bacteria > Acidobacteriota > Vicinamibacteria > Vicinamibacterales > JAENWD01 > CAVUPP01. The sequence continues at coordinate 140 of JBKPMA010000499.1, read as the reverse complement.
TACGTGCGTCAGGCGGGCCACCATGCGGCCCGCCTGCTGCCTGAACAGATGGTCGAGGAGCTCGCCGGAAGGCTGACTCATTCCCAGGTCTGTCGAACCTCGATGGTTCCCTGATACTCGAGATGCGGATGATCCAGCGT
>JBKPMA010000498.1:0-5838 GCA_046731935.1 Acidobacteriota bacterium | reverse complement strand
GTCGGGGCCGCCACCTCGCGTACAGCCCAGACGGGCTCGCCGAGGACAGTCGGAGCAGGCGTCGAGTCGGTCTGCCGCACTTCGACGGCGACCTGAAGTTCGCTGGACGCGTCACCCTTGAACACGCCGCGGGTCGGCGGCACGTCCGAGTAATCACGACCGATGGCCACGCGCACGTGGCGATCCCGCGCGAGCCCCCCATTGGTCGGATCGAATCCCGTCCATCCGAGCTCAGGCAACCAGGCTTCCACCCAGGCATGCGTCGCTGCGGGCTCTGACCGGTCGTGCCGTCCGGCGTCGCGCGGCAGATAGCCGCTCACGTAACGGCAGGGAATCCCGGTCGTACGGACGAGAGCAATCATGATGTGCGCGAAGTCCTGGCACACGCCCCCGCCGGCGTCGAATGCTTCGTCGATGGCGGAATCCACGTTGGTGGTCTTCGGCAGATACTCGAATCGCTCGTAGATGCCGGCCGTCACGCGGTTCAGCACCGTTAGCGGATCCGAGGTGCGATCGACGCCCAGCGTGGATGCCAATGCGTGAATGCGCGGCGTGAACACCGCAAAACGACTCTGGTGTCGGTAGTCCCAGAATTCACCCGTCTGTTCGAGCTGGTCGATCGCCTGCCAGGCCTCGACCGACAGCGCATCAGGCACAGCGGGTGCCTGCTGCATGTCCACGGTAGAGCGCGCCGTCACGACTAGCTCGCGATGCCGGCCGGGAATATTGAAGTGATGCACGGCGTTATCGGATCCGTCGCGGTAGGCCAGCACCGAGGCCCGCGGCGTCGTGTGGAGCTCGAAATGCTGGCACCACTGAAAGCCCTCGCTCCTGGGCTGCATGCGCACTTCCATCACGCTCTCGGCGATCGGCGCCTGATACACGAAGCGGGTGGTGTGCGTGATGGTGTAATGCACGGTCAGGACGCCAGGCTCGCAGCAATCGGATAAGTAATGTAGGTCTCGTGCATCGCCGCGTGCACATCGGCACATTGCCGGACGATGTCACGGAGTCGTTCTCGAAGGCCGCCGCTCATCAGCTCGTCAACCTGTGCGAAGTCGAGAGAGGCACGGAACCGGCCTGCGAGTCGCTCCGCACGGCCGCCCGACCGGCCGGTGTGCCGCGCAATGGCCTTGAGCGCGCCTTCGACCTGTCCGGCGGCGAAGCGGATCGAACGCGGAAAGTCCGCGTTCAGGATGAGGAACTCGGCGACCCGCGTGGCGCGCAGATCCGCCGTGTAGTAGCGGCAGTACGACTCGAACGCGCACGCCGACTTGAGAATGCCGACCCATTCCACGAACTCGTCCAGCGCAATGGGCTGGTCGGATCTGCCGAGGAACTCCTCGAAGTGCGCGGTGAGCATCGAGGCCGTGTTCCCGGCACGTTCGAGAAACCGTCCCGCGCGGATGTAGTGCCACCCCTCACCATGTGCCATGGTGGCGTCGGTCACACCTTGAAAGAGGTGGACGCCTTCCATGATCGAGGTCAGCGCCTCGTGCGTCTGTGTCGTCCAGTTCTCGGCAGGAGCGTCGCGCACTTCGATGTACAGCCGGTTCAACTGCTCCCACATCTCGGACGTGACCTGCTCGCGCACCTGCCGCGCGTTCTCGCGTGCGGCGGTCAGGCACGCCGCGATCGCGGCCCGGTTGGCGAGATCCGGAGACGGATCGTCGAGCGCAAAGCTGTGTGTGAGGCCTTCCAGCGGAGGCGCCGGCAGACTCCCCGACAGCCGTCCCCGGTGACTCTGGCCGTCGGGACCCATGCGATCGAGCGACAGGTTGAGATTCACCGCCACGACACGCGCCGTGTGTTCGGCGCGTTCGAGATAGCGGCTCATCCAGTAGAGACTGTCGGCTACACGCGAGAGCATGCTGGACTCCCGGGGGCGTTCACTCGAGGACCCACGTATCTTTGCTGCCGCCGCCCTGCGACGAGTTCACGACCAGCGATCCGCGGCGCAGGGCCACACGCGTCAGTCCACCCGGCACGATCGTGACGCGATCGCCATAGAGCACGTACGGGCGGAGATCCACGTGCCGAGGCTCGACCCGGCCGTCGACGAAGCAGGGCGCGCGCGACAACGCCAGCGTCGGCTGCGCGATGTAGTTGCGCGGATCCGCGAGAATCTGCGCCCGGAAGCGCTCCCGTTCTGCCGCCGTACTGTGCGGACCGATGAGCATCCCATAGCCGCCCGACTCGCCGACGGCTTTGACGACGAGCTGATCCAGGTGATCGAGCACGTAGGCGCGATCCGCCTCGCGCGCGAGCACGTAGGTCTCGATGTTCGGAAGCACCGGGTCTTCCGACAGGTAGTAGCGGATGATGGCCGGCACGTAGCTGTATAGCGCCTTGTCGTCCGCGACGCCCGTCCCGAGCGCGTTGGTAATGGCGACGTTGCCCGCTCGATAGGCGTTGAACAACCCCGGTACGCCAAGTCGCGAGTCCGACCGGAACGTCAGCGGATCGATGAAGTCGTCGTCCACACGCCGGTAAATCACGTCCACGCGGCGCGGACCGCCCGTTGTCCGCATGTAGACCGTGTTCTGATGGACGAAAAGGTCGCGGCCCTCCACGAGCTCGATGCCCATCTGCCGCGCCAGGAACGTGTGCTCGAAATACGCGGAGTTGTACACGCCGGGCGTGAGCAGCACGATCGTCGGGTCAGGGCGATCCTGCGGAGCGAGGGCACGCAGCGTGGCGAGGAGCGCCTGGCCGTAGTGATCGATGGGACGGACGTTGTAGCTGCTGAACAGCTCCGGGAAGACGCGCTTGATCACCTGGCGGTTCGTCAGCATGTACGAGACGCCGCTGGGCACCCTGAGGTTGTCTTCGAGGACCGCGAACTGTCCGTCCGGCAGGCGCACAAGGTCCATGCCCGCCACCGAGATATACATCGAGCGCGGCGTGAACACGCCGACCATCTCGCGCCGGAAGTGCCGGCAGCTGTACACCATGTCGCGCGGCACGACGCGATCCGCGAGGATACGGCCTTCGTGATACAGGTCTTTCAGGAAGAGATTGAGGGCGACCAGCCGCTGCGTGAGGCCGCGTTCGATCGTGGCCCATTCGCGTCCCGTGACCAGGCGGGGCAGCAGGTCATAGGGAAAGATCTTTTCGGTGCCGGCATCGTTGCCGTAGACCGTAAACGTGATGCCCAGGTTGAGAAACGCGCGGTCCGCCGCTGCCTGACGCGCCTCGAGCGCCGCCATGGGCACCCGCCGGAGGCGGTCGACGATCGTGGCGTACGGCGGACGAGGAGATCCGGCCTCGTCGAACATCTCGTCGTAGGCCTCGTCGAGGCGATACTCCGAGAACGGAGGCGCAGTGATCGGGAGCGGCCGGCCCGCTTCCGGTGCGAGGGGCATACGCAATAGAAAGGCATGCTCTTGCGGGTGTCAAGGGTGGTCTGACCAGCAGGGCCTCTATTGCAGTAATCTGATGCGGCTATGAGCGGATCCCTGCATCCAATGGCGCGGTTCGCCGCGCTCTTTGCGCGCGCCGCCGACAAGGCTCCCTTCGATCACACCGCGGCGACGCTGGCGACGGCAGACCGCCAGGGCGCGCCCTCCGCGCGGATCGTGCTCGTGCGAACGGCGGACGAACAGGGCTTCGTGTTCTTCACGAACTATGAGAGCCGCAAGGCCCGGCAGATCCAGGAGAATCCGGCCGCGGCATTGTGCTTCTACTGGCCGTGGCTGGATGAGCAAGTGCGCGCCGAGGGTCCCCTCGAGAAGGTGCCGGCGCCTGAATCGGACCAGTACTTTGCGACCCGTCCCCGCGGCAGCCAGATCGGCGCGTGGGCGTCCGCCCAGAGCGAGCCCCTCGCGAACCGGTCCGATCTCGAGGCGAAATACTTCGACGTGGAGCGCCAGTACGAAGGCGTCGTCGTGCCGCGTCCGCCGCACTGGGGCGGCTATCGCTTGAGACCCGATCGGATCGAATTCTGGAAGGCCGGACAGTACCGCCTGCACGACCGCGTCGTGTATACGCGCACCGAGACCGGCTGGGACATTCAATCGCTGTATCCATAGATTCGCGGGCCGAGCTGGTGTTCGTGATTCGCCGTCCGCGACCCGTAGACCGTAGACCGTCAGACCGTCGTCAGGAGTCCCACATGCTTCGTGGAATCCGCCGGGAAATGGCCGCAGAGTTTCTCGGCACATTCATGCTCATCGTGTTCGGGGTCGGCGTCGTCGCGCAGGTCACGTTCAGCGGGGGCGGCGCCAGTCAAGGCCTCGCCATCAATATCGCGTGGGGACTCGCGGTGATGGTCGGCGCCTATGTCGCCGTCGGCGTCTCCGGCGCTCATCTGAATCCCGCTGTCACGCTGTCGGTGGCCGCACGGCGCGGATTCCCATGGAGCAAAGTGGCACCCTACATGGCCGCGCAGATGGCAGGAGCGTTCGTCGCCTCAGCCGTTGTCTACTGCACCTATTACGAGGCCCTGAATCATTTCGACGGAGGCGTGCGTCAGGTCACGGGGGCGCTCGGCACGGCCGGCATCTGGGCGACGTATCCAAAACCGTTCGTGTCTGCATTTCCTGGAGGCTTCATCGATCAGGTCGTTGGCACCGCGTTGCTGATGGTGGGTATCTGCGCCATTACCGACGGCCGTAACGGTCGCGCCCCGGCCGGAATTGCGCCCGTGCTGGTGGGGCTGCTCGTCGTCCTCATCGGAGCGACGTTCGGATACAACACGGGCTACGCGATCAACCCGGCCCGTGACTTCGGCCCACGTCTGTTCACCGCGCTGGCCGGCTGGCACGGTGAAGTGTTTACGGCGGGCGGGGGCTGGTGGTGGGTGCCGATCGTGGCGCCGTGTATCGGTGGGTTGGTCGGCACGTACGCGTACGACCTGCTGGTCGGGAATCACTTACCGAAAGTCGCCGTCAAGCTGGAGGCGGAGGTATGAGCCGTTTCGTGCTCGCCCTCGATCAAGGCACGACGTCGAGCCGTGCGATTGTCTTTCGGCACGACGGCGCCGTCGTGTCCGTCGCCCAGCAGGAATTTCCGCAGATCTTCCCGTCGCCTGGACACGTCGAACACGATCCCGAGGCGATCTGGGAGTCGCAGGTGCAGGTCGCGCGCGATGCGCTCCTGCGTGCGGGGCTGTCCCCGAAAGACATCGCGGCAATCGGCGTGACCAACCAGCGCGAGACGACCATCGTGTGGGATCGTGCGACCGGCGCGCCGGTGGCCAATGCGATCGTCTGGCAAAGCCGGATCAGTGCGCCCATCTGCGAAGAGCTCAAGGCGCTCGGATTGGAAGAGACGTTCCGGACGCGAACCGGGTTGGTCCTCGATCCCTATTTCTCCGGCACGAAGCTCAAACATCTGCTCGACACGGTGCCGGGCCTGCGCGAGCGGGCGGAGCGCGGCGACGTGCTGTTTGGCACGGTCGACACATTTCTCATCTGGCGACTCACGGCGGGCCGCGCCCATGTCACCGACGTCAGCAACGCCAGCCGCACACTGCTGTTCAACATCCACACGCTCGACTGGGACAGCGAGCTGCTGCGAATTCTCGGCGTGCCGCGCGCGATGCTGCCCGAGGTGCGTGCGTCGAGCGAACGATACGGCGAAACGGATCGAGACATCCTCGGGCAACCCGTCCCGATCGCGGGTGCGGCCGGCGATCAACAGGCGGCGCTCTTCGGTCAGGCCTGCTTCACGCCAGGCACTGCCAAGAACACGTATGGCACCGGCTGTTTCATGCTCCTCAACACTGGTGACACGGCCGTACCGTCGAAAAACGGCCTTCTCACGACCATCGGCTGGAAGGTCGGCGGCAAGGTGACCTACTGCCTCGAGGGCGCAGTCTTCATCGCCGGTGCCGCC
>JBKPMA010000497.1:0-13394 GCA_046731935.1 Acidobacteriota bacterium | reverse complement strand
CATCTGTGCGGCGACGGTGGCCGGTAGTACGAAGACGCCCGCACCGATTGTGAGGTTGACCGTGTTCGCCGCCAGGGACCACAGACCGATCCCACGAACGAGCCCCTCGTCTGCGGGGGCCGCCTCAGCCGCCATCTGTGGCGGATGCTAACACCAATTCAATTTCGGATTGCGGATTGCGGATTGCGGATTGCGGGATACCGGGATTCCGGGATTCCGGGATTGCGGATTGCGAAACTTGAGTGTGGAATGCCTGTGCAGACGGCAACAGGCCCTCCGTCCAGGCCTCGCTATAACTTGTCGCGCTTCGGCGACAAGCGACGGCGGGACGCACTCTGCTAGACTTCGCCGCGCGACGTTTGGCGTCGCAGGGAGGCGCGCATGTTGTCATTTCTCGTTCACTGGGCCGTGCAGGCGATCGCGCTGTACGTCGCCGCCCGCCTCGTCGGAGGGATCCACCTCAGTTCCGACATGACGCTCATCGTCGCGGCGCTCGTGATCGGCCTGATCAATGCGACCGTCCGTCCAGTTCTAACCTTGCTCTCGCTGCCGCTCACGATCCTCACGCTTGGCCTGTTCTACCTCGTCGTGAACGGAGCCTGCTTCATGCTGGCGGCGGCGCTCGTGCCGGGATTCCACGTCCAGGGCTGCATGGCCGGCATCCTGGGAGCTCTCGTGATGAGTCTCGTCGGCTGGGCCCTGCACGCGGTGCTGCCCGCCCCCCGCGCCTGACTCGGCGGAGGTTGTAGATGCTTCGGATCGATCGACGTGTGTCGTCCTCTGTACCAGCGGTGGTCCTTGGGCTGCTCCTCGCGATGGCCACGACTGCAGCGGCTCAAGCGCTGCCCACGGCGTCGCCGGCCTCGGAAGGCTTCGCGCCGGATCGCCTGGATCGCCTGCACGCCCGCATGAAACAGTTCGTCGACGAGGGGAAGCACGCCGGCATCCTAAGCCTCATCGCGCGTAACGGACACGTGGTCGACGTGCAGGCCTGGGGCCTGCGGGACCGCGAACAGCAGCTGCCGATGGAGCGCAACACGATCGTGCGCATCTACTCGATGACGAAGATGGTGACGACAGTTGCGGTGATGCAGCTGGTGGAGCAGGGGCGCATCGCGCTCGACGATCCGATCGGCAAGTATCTGCCGGCGCTGGCGTCGCCCAAGGTGTTCGTGGGCGGTACGGCCGCACATCCGAGGCTGGCCGCCGCGGCGCGCGCCGTCACGATCAAGGACCTGCTCACGCACACGTCGGGGTATCCGTACTGGTTCATGTACAGCAAGGGGCCGCTCGATCAGATCTACAAGGACGCCGCCCTCGGTGACGCCAAGTCGCTGGACGATTTCGTCCAGCGGTTGTCCAAACTTCCCCTCGCTCACCAGCCCGGTGCGCGCTTCAGTTACGGCATCGGACTCGACGTGCTCGGGGCCGTCGTGCAGACGGTGTCGGGACAGAAGTTCGAAGAGTACGTCGCCGATCACATCTGCGGCCCGCTGAAGATGGTCGATACCGCGTTCTACGTGCCGGCCGAGAAGCGAAGCCGTCTGGCGACGGTGTACACCACGAAAGACGGCGCGCTGACGAAAGCGACCGATCCGCTCACGATGACGTCGGTGGACGCCGGTGGCGTGCCCTTCGGCGGGGCAGGGCTCTTTTCGACCATCGACGACTATGCGCGCCTCGGTCAGGCGCTGCTCAACGGCGGCCAGCTCGATGGCGCCCGCATCCTGGGACGCAAGGCGGTCGAGCTCATGGAAGCCAACGAACTGTCGCACATGGCGAAGGTCACGAACCAGTTCAGCGAGTCGGATGGTTTCGGCTACGGCGGCGCGGTCCGTCTCGAGCTCGCGCGCGGCAATCGTCTCGGCTCGGTCGGCCAGTACGGGTGGACTGGGGCGGCGACCACCTACTTCAACATCGACCCGCGCGAGCACACGATGGTCCTCGTGTTCGCACAACACTTCCCGCACAACGAACACCACCTGTTCGAGGCGTTTTCGACGCTGTTCTACGCGTCGCTCGTGGATTGAGCGGAATCAGCCGCGGCGATCGATGAGTGCCGCGCTCGAGACGGTGGGCGTCACGACCTTGCGGTAGGCGGCGAGCGTCTGTCCGCCGGCTTCGATGGCTTGCGCGATGAATCGGCGCGCCGTCTCCGCCTCGTGGAGCCCGGCGAGTGTCTGCTCGTCGGCGGCAATGATCCGCGAGACGAGCTCCGCCGCTTCGTGGTGGCGCCGCGACACGGCGGCGAACTGCGGGAGCCGCGCGGCGCGCGCGCGCTCGGCAGCAATCGACGCGCGGATGGGCTTCAGATCGTGCTCCACGCGGACGAGATGTCCCAGCAGCCGCTCGCGGTCATCCGCGAGTCCGTGGAGCGCACGGATGTCCGTGGCGCCAGATGCCTCCGTCCGGGGGATCGCGAGCGCATCGAGCTGCGTGAGCAGCGCGATCTCGGCTTCCAGACCTGCCGCATAGGCAGCGAGCGCGTGGGCCAGCGCGTCGTCGGTCATGCGCCGGGCGCGACGGCGGGGGCCGCCCCGCGCGCGGCAATCTCGGCCCAACCGCTCCGAAGTGTCGAGAGCAGCCGCACGCACTCGTCGACCGCCGCCACATCGTTCTTCATGCTCGCGTCGAGCATGCGGCCGTTGATGTAGGTGTAGAGCGCGTCGAGCTGAGTCGCGATCTCGCCGCCCTGTTCCAGGTTGAGCGTGCTCTGCAGTTCGGAGATGATCGCCAGCGCGCGCGACATCGCCGAGCGCTTCCGCCCCAGGTCGTTCTGTTCCATCGCCATCCGGGCCTCGGTCATGAACCGGACCGCGCCGTCGTAGAGCATGACGACCAGTTCCAGAGGCGAGCGCGACTGGACATGCGTCTGGATGTATGCGTTTGCGCCTCGTGCCTGCACGCCCTGCATCGTCTCCGTCCTCGCGTCTCCCTGTTCGCGCCGGCCCCGTGCCGGCGACTAGAAGAGACGGTACTGGTTCCCGAGTGTCGACAGCGAATTCACCGAGTTGTTCAAGGACGAAATGATGCTGTCGGTCGCCTGATATTCCTTCTGGAGCGCCGCGCGGCGCAGATCCAGACGCGCGTTCATCTCATCGATCCGCGACCCGATGTTCTGGAGCTGCGCGTCGATGCGATCCTTGGCGTTCGGCAGCAGGCCCCCGGCCTGCGTGTACGCCGCGATGCTCGTCTTCAGCGTCGCAAAGGCCCCCGTCACGCCGCCAGCACCCGAGAAGAGCTTCTGGACGGCGTCGGTACCGCCCTTCACCGCGGTGTCGTACACGCTCTCGTCGAACGTCAGCTTGCCGCTGCGATCGAAGCCGAGGCCGACCTGCGACAGATACGAGAACTTGCCGCCCGTCGCGTATTGGCTCGAGAGGTTGCTGCGCAGCTGCGAGCGCAGGCCACGCAGGAGCGCATCGCGTCCGATGTTGCCCGCCTGACCCTTGAGGGCCGCCGAGGACTGATCGGACGCAAACGAGAGCAGGTCGTTGAACGCGCTGACGAAGTCCTTGATCTGCTGTTTGCCCGCGCTCAGGTCTTCGGTCACGCTCAGCGTCACGGTCGCCGCCGGATCCTTCTTCAGGAGCGTGATGGAGGCTCCGTAGATTGCCGAGTCGATCGTGTTCGTCGGGCTCGAGACCTGGACGTTGTTGATCGTGGCGACCGCATCGGTTGCGCTGACCTTGTTGTCAGCGGCCGAGTTCCCGCTCAGACCGTCGCCATTCGTGTCGGTGAACGTGACGGCCGACGCGCCGCCCGTCAGATTGTTCTGGATCGTGAAACCGTTGGCCGCTCCGGTGGAGTGGCTCGTCAGCACCAGCTGATACTGGCCGGGCGTCGGACTGACCACCGTGGCGGTGACGCCGATGTCGTCAGTCGCGTTGATCGCGTCGGCGAGCTTCTGCAGCGTCGTCGGCACGGTGACCGTGACGGTCTTGCCGTTGATGACGAGCGATCCGCCCGAGGCTACCGCGGTGGTATCGGCATCCGGGTGCAGGCTCGTGCTGGCCGTGACCTGAGCACGGGCCAGCTGGCTCACGACGACATCGTAGATGCCGACGGACGCCGACGGGCCCGCCGAAATCTGGACGGCGTTGCTGTCGGTGCTGGATCCGGAACGGCCGCCGACGCCAGTCGTCGCGCTCGACAGCTTGTTCGTGGCCGTCTCGAGCGCCGTCAGCTTGGTGGCCAGCGTGCTGAACGCGCTCTGCTGGGACTTGAGAGTGGACTGCTGCGACTGCAGCACGGCGACGGGCTGCGACTCCTGCGCCATCACGGCATTGAGGACGGAGTTCCAGTCGATTGAGGTGAAGCCGCTGAACGTGACTGGTGAACCCATGGCAGTACTCCTTCAAGAACCTGTTCGACAGCCCTGCGCGCATCGTCTGTCCGGCGGCTCCTGGTGCCGAACCGCCGTCGCCCGGGGCACGTGACGCCGGCCGATCGAGTGCTTACGGCCTGCCCGCCTGCAGCCTCTCCAGCGGCTCTTTTTCGCGGAGAAGTCGCCTGCGGTCCCGCGCGCGCTCGTTTCGCTGCGTGACCGACATCCGCGGCCTCCACAGCGCTCTTGCGAGATGCGGGCCAGCCTCCCGCCGGCCCAAACATGGACGGCCAGCGGACCCTGCGGGGTCACGCTGGCGTCCTCCCGATTCAGTTATCGGGACGCATCAGGCGTCCCGCTCGTCTTCGACCGTTCCGACTACCGCAGCAGCGCCAACACCGACGCCTGCTGCTGATTCGCCTGCGACAACGCTGCGATGCCGCTCTGGCTGAGGATGTTGTACCGCGTCATGTTCGCGGATTCCTCGGCCACGTTGGCGTCGCGGATACGGCTCTCGGCCGCTTTGTTGTTCACGATCTGCGACTGCGCGAGGCCGATCGCGAACTGCAGCCTGTTCTCCAGGGTGCCGACCGTCGCCTGTGCAGTGCCGAGCAGCGTGACCGCCGAGGTCACCGCCGCAACGGCGGACTCGGCCGTCGCCTGCGACGTCACGACATGACCGGTCAACGACAGGGCGGCCTGGCTGGCCAGGCCAATCGTGCCCGCGATCTTGCCGTTCGCTCCCGAGTTGCTGACGAATACCGAGAAGGTCGCCGTGGTCGTCAGGCCCGCCACGTTGGCTTCGCGGTCGATTTCCGCGAGCACGTCCTGGAACTCGGTGTTGATCGTCGCGCGGCTCTGGTTCGTCGTCTCACCCGATGCGGCCTGCGTGGCCAGCGTGGCCAGGCGGTCGAGCAGCGTGGAGATGTTCCCGAGCGCGCCGTCCTTGATCTGCAGGCTCGACAGACCGTCGTTGGCGTTGCGAAGGCCCTGGTTGATGACGGCGATGTCATTCCGGTAGGCGTTCGCCACCGCGAGACCGGCCGCATCGTCGCCCGAGTAGTTGATGCGATACCCACTCGAGAGGCGTTGCAGCGCCTTCTGGAGCCCGATGTTGGTCGTACTGAGATTCGACTGTGCGTTGGCCGCCGCGACGTTGCTGACTACTGAAAACGATGCCATGACCCCTATCCTCCTTGAGGCAACCCCCGGCTTCCCTGCCGGAGTCGGCGGCCCAAGGCCGCCATATGCCGAGAACTGGGTCAGTAATCGGTCGCCGTTGGACGTCCTTTAATGGACGAACACCAATGGCGGCTGCGCCCCGTCCGTCACGACGGACAGGCGAGTCATCCTGGGACTCCCCAACGGGACACCTGTCGCCGCACGTGTCGTATCGACGATCCGCGGTGTCGGCGGACCGGACTCATGCGCCGGTGCCCGCACCGGCGCATGTGACACGCGAGGAAAGACGGCCGGGAAGACATCAGCCTTCCCGGCCCGACCGATCGAAGCGGCGGCCCCCGAGGCGGGCACGCCCGATGCGTTTACCGCAGGAGCGCCAGGACAGACGCTGACTGCTGATTGGCCTGCGACAAGGCCGCGATGCCGCTCTGGCTGAGGATGTTGAACCGGGTCAGGTTCGCCGATTCCTCGGCCACGTTGGCGTCGCGGATACGGCTCTCGGCCGCCTTGTTGTTCACGATCTGCGACTGCGCCAGGCTGATGGCGAACTGGAGGCGGTTCTCCAGCGTACCGACGGTCGCCTGGGAAGAGCCGAGCAGCGTGACCGCTGAGGCCACTGCCGCCACTGCGGACTGCGCTGTCGCCTGCGACGTGATCACGTGACCGGTGAGCGACAGTGCCGCCTGGCTCGCCAGACCCACCGTGCCGCTGATCTTGCCGTTGGTGCCGGTCGAGTTGCTCACGAACACCGAGAAGGTCGCTGTCGTCGACAGCCCGGCCACGTTGGCTTCGCGATCGATTTCCGACAGGACGTCCTGGAACTCGCTGTTCAGCGTGGTGCGGCTGGTTCCGGTCGTTTCACCGGAGGCTGCCTGCGCCGACAGGGTTGACAGACGATCGAGCAGCGTCGAGATGTTGGCGAGTGCACCGTCCTTGATCTGGAGGCTCGACAACCCGTCGTTGGCGTTGCGGACGCCCTGGTTGAGAACGGCGATGTCAGACCGATACGCGTTCGCCACCGCCAGACCCGCCGCATCGTCACCCGAGTAGTTGATGCGGAGACCGCTCGAGAGCCGGGTCAGGGCCTTCTGAAGGCCGATGTTCGTCGTGCTGAGATTCGACTGTGCGTTGGCGGCCGAGATATTGCTGACAACTGAGAACGAAGCCATGCTGATCCTCCTTGAGACTGACGCCCAGGCTTCCTTGCCGGGTCGACCCGACGCCGCGGTCCAGGCGGCGTACAGGCGTGGAGGTAATCGGAAATCCCCCGGTCTCCTTCACTTCGTTGCGCATGACGACGCTCGTTCGTCCAGACCCGGTCGGCGGCCACGACACCGGCGGGGGCAGTGGCAGCACTTCCGTCCGCTCGCATGTCGGACTGACGTATTGAATGGGAGAGCGCGTGAGTGACGTGCTGCAGTTGAATGCACGCGCTCTCGCGAATCGGTCGCCGGAGACAGCGCGCGCGCTCGACGACACCTGCGCGGATGATCGGTATGCCGTCACCACGGCCGCGTCGGGCGATCCCGTCGTCGAGTGGAATGGTCGGGCACTCGACAGTCGGCGCGACCCGATTCGTGCCGCTCGCCAGGCCGCCTCAGAGGCCGCCGGCGATCGTGTGGTCGTGTTCGGCCTGGGTGGCGGCTACCTCGCAGAGGCCCTCCAGGAGCAGGGAAGGACTGTTGGCGCGATCGTCGTGCCGGACGCGGGCGCGTTGAAAGCGGCGCTGTCTGCACGCATGCTCGACACGCTGCTCGCTTCTACGCCCGTCTTCCTGCTGGAACAGTTGCTCGATCGTGTGCAACTCGCTCGCGTGCGGGCGCTTGGCGACGATGTCGTCATTCATGCCGCGTCCGCGACGATAGCGCCGGAACTGCGGGATGTGGCGGGGCGATGGCCGAGTATCAAGCCGGCGCGGCGTCCGCGCCTGCTTGTCGTCGGTCCGGTGTACGGCGGCTCGCTCGGCTGCGCTCGGTTCGTCGCCCGGGCGGCGGCGGAAGCGGGTGCGGAGGTGTCGTTTTTCGATGCGTCGGGATTTGCCGGCGGTCACGACGCGATCGCGAAGATGCCGTTGCACACGAAGACGCAGACGGCCCTGCAAGGCCGCCTGATGCTGGTTCTCGGCGAAGCCATCGTCGAGACCGCGAGAGCGTTTGCACCGGACCTCGTGTTCGCACTCGCGCAGGCTCCACTGTCCGAACCGTCGTTGACCGCGCTGCGTGCTGGTGGCGTGCCCACGGCATTCTGGTTCGTCGAGAACTGCCGCGTGATCACGTACTGGCGCGAGATGGCTCGGCACTACGATCGGTTCTATGCGATTCAGCCGGGCGCGTTCCTCGACGACCTGCGCGCCGCCGGTGCCGCACATCCGGCGTACCTGCCGATGGGCTGCGATCCTGTCGCGCACGCGCCCGTGACGTTGAGCGATGCGGAGCGCGCTCGCTTCGCGGCAGATGTGAGCTTTGCCGGATCGCCGTATCTCAACCGCCGGCACGTGTTCACGAGTCTGACGGATTTCGATTTCAAGCTATGGGGAGACGGCTGGCAGCACACGCCGCTGGCGTCCCACGCGGCAGGCGGCGGCGTCCGCCTCGGCGACGACGAGTTCCGGATCGCCGCGGCGACGCGGATCAACGTCAACCTGCATTCGGCCACGCATACGACCGGCCTCGATCCAACACCGGACTACGTCAACCCGCGAACGTTCGAGCTCGCATCGAGCCACGCGTTCCAGTTGGTGGATGCCAGGCAGCCACTGCGCGAGCTGTTCGAGCCCGACGAAGTGGTCAGCTTCCGCGATGTCAGCGAGCTTCGTGCTCTCGTGTCTCACTATCTCGCGCACGACGACGAACGCGCTGCCATCACGGCGCGTGCCCGCGCGCGAGCCCTGCGCGACCACACGTACGTGCAGCGGATGCGGCGCGTGATTGCCGAAACGCTGGCGCCGCACCTGGTGGCCGGCGCACAGTTCGACGACACACCTCGGTCGATTGACGATGCGCTGGCCCGTGCGATGGGGGCGTCCCTGTCCGCGGAGGAGGCGCTGCTCCGGATCGTCATGGACGTCCGCGAGACGACGCGCGCCTTATGAGTCAGCGACGCATTCTCGTCCTGCAGCTGTGCCGTCTGGGCGATTTGATCCAGACAACGCCGATGCTCCGGGCGTTGCGGGCTGCGCAGCCGGACGCCCACGTCACCCTTGTGGTACTCGATGGCTTCGCGCATGCGCCGATTCCGCGGCGTCTTTACGACGATCTGCTGACGTTTCCTTTCGGGCCGGTGGCCGCGCTGGCCGGGACCGTGCCGAGCCGGTGGCAGGAGGCGGTGCGCGAGGTCCGCGCGTTCGTCCGTCGCGCCGGTCTGGAGCCATACGATCAGATCGTCAACGTGACCGGGTCCGCGTTGAGCAATCTGCTCGCGAGCGTGATTCCGTCCAAAGACGTGCAGGGCGGAATCATCGCGGCGGACCGTACGCGCGTCGTGCGCGGACCGTGGATGACGTATTTCTGGGCGAGCATCGTGGCCCGCGCTCAGGGGTGCTTCAACGTCGTGGATGTCATGACGCGATCGGCGGGCCTCGAACCCGACGGACGCGGACCCGAGATTGAAGTGCCGGCGGCGGCGCGAGAGCGGATGCACGCCTGGCTTGCTGAGAACAAGGCTCCGGGTGCGCCGCTGATTGCCGTGCAGGTGGGTGCCAGCGACGAGCGCAAGCGATGGCCCCGGCATCGCGTGGCCGCGGCGCTGGACCTCTTGCCGACGGAGTGGGGCCAGATTGTCTTCGTCGGAACCAAAGACGAGCGGAGCCTGGTCGATGAGGCGAGGCGGGCTTTGAAGCGGCCGTCGCTCGACGCGTCGGGAGCGACGTCGGTGGAGGAGCTCGGCGCGCTGCTCAGCGAGTGCCGGCTCCTGCTGACCAACGATACCGGCACCATGCACGTCGCCGCCGCCGTCGGTACGCGCGTCGTCGATCTGTCCACCGGTCCCGTGTACGTGCACGAGACGGGTCCGTACGGCACTGGGCATCTGGCTGTGGAGCCGACGATCTCCTGCTTCCCCTGTGCGCCAGGCGCGGTCTGTAGCCATTTGTCGTGCCGCGACGATTTCACACCGCACGACATCGCGGCCATCGTCGGTTACGCGCTGGGACACGGGCCTCTGCCACGTCCGGAGAAGGCGCGAGTGCTGGAGGCGCGTACGACGGCGAGCGGGCGGCTCGAATACGTGCCGCTCTGGCTGCCTTCGACCACTACCGCAGATCGGGTCCGGCGGGCCGCGGCGCAGGTCTGGGAACAGACGCTCGACCCACAGTGGACGCGCTCCGCGCCTGAAACGGATCTGTCTCTTCGCCACGACGTCGACCCGGCGCTTGGGACGATTGTCGATGCGCTGCAGCTGCTGTCCGCTCAGGCGGAACGCGGGCGGAGTCTCGCAGCCGGGCTCGGCGCGGCTTCAGCCCGGCAGCAGACGAGCCGCTCTTCAGGCATTCAGGAGTGCCTGGCGGAAATCGGCCGCATTGGACGGCGGGTGCCGGAGTGCCTGACGATTGCGGCCTTTCTCGAAATCGCCGTTCAATCCATCACCGAGCCGTCGCTCGATGTCGTCGCCGTGCGCTATCGTTCCGAGTTCGGCGACGCAGCGCTCCGGGCGCGGATGTTGGCCGGGCTCCTGTTGAGCGATGCCCGCGCTCTCGACACGGGTGACGATCTCGCCGCGGCCGCCTCGTAGAGACAGGCCACGGGCGGGGTGCAGGCCCGACGGGCTGACTGACCCCGCCCCTACATCGCGGGGTGCAGGCCCGATGGGCTGACTGACCCCGCCGGACATCGCGGTGGGGCCTGACAGAATCAACAGATGTGGGGCCGGGGCCGTTCGTCTCGTCCGTCAACGTGCCCCGGCCAGAACGCTACGACGCGATCGCGTCGCGCACTTCGCGTGGTGACGCGCCGGCGCTCGCTGTCAGCAGGACGTGCCGCCAGCGGTCCCTGAAACGATCGATCGGGAATTGCGTGAGGGCAGTCTCCCGCGCAGCGGCGCCCAGGCGTGCGGCCTTGTGTGCGTCCTCGAACAGTTCCATGACGCCTTCGCGCAGTTGCGCCGGGTCGTCGCTCACGAACCCGTTGACCCCGTTTTCGATGGGGCTCGTGGGGTTCGGCAGCGTCACGATCGGCATCCCGGTGGCCATTGCTTCGAGCATCGCGAGGTTGTAGCCGTCCTCGAAGGGCGCGCGCGTATGGTTCAGGAACACGCGATGCGAGCGGAAGTGCTCGCGAAGCTCGTCCCAACTTCCGCATGGGTGGCTGCCGGGTATGCTTGGGTTGAGCCCCGCGATCGTCATCGGAAACCCGCGCATGACCGCGTCAATGGTCGACAGGGCATTTGTCGCGGCGAGCTCGCAGAGCAGATTGCCGACAACCAGGCCCGCCATCTTGTCGCCGCGATAGCCCCCGTAGTCGCCAGCATCGATCCCTGGCGGAATGACGAGTCCGTCCCGGTCCCATGAGCGCCGCTTCGTGTCCGAGATGAAGACGCATAGCGCGTCAGCGAGCAGGGGAGCCGCCACTTCATCGAAGCGTGCCGCATCCTGTCCGTGCGCCAGCTCGCGGTCGCGGCTCACGTGGAACACCGCAATCCGCGGAACGCGAGTGGCCGGCAGCCTGCACAGATCCGCGACGGAGTGACAGACGACCGCGTGGTAGCGGCCAGTCTTCAACCCGCGTGTCGCGTCGTCGATCTCCACCAGGCGCAGATTGGAGGGCTGCGGCCGTGACTCGGCCCACCAGTCCTGACGTCCGCCCTTCTCGCACCGCACCGCGTCCCAATCGAAGCCGATCGACGCGAGCATGTGCAGATAGCTCTCGTGCCAGTTGAAAGTCAAAACGCGCACGGCCGCACGTTGGTGCAATCCGGGTGCCTTCACACGCGCAGTCTTTCTACTGCTCCCGGTGCGACCTTCGGCGACCCTTTGCCCTCGCGATTTTCCTTGGCAGCGATTTGGCAAAACATCGCGCCGTGCGGAGGTTCGGATGCAGCGGCTGATCGTCAACAAAGAAGACGTCACACTCGATTCCGGCGCAAAAACGTGGGGAGAGCTGCTTGCTGCCCTCGACACGACCTGCCACGCGCAGGGGCGCGTGGTGACGGCGGCGCGACTGGATGGCGTCGACGAGCCGTCATTCCGCGAGCCGTCGGTGGGCGGCCGCGCGCTCGACGCCGTGGCGGTCATCGAGGTCGATGCGGAGACACCCGCGACACTCCTGGCCGAGGCGATCCGCGAGGCATCCTTCGGCCTCGATCAGCTCTGTGGACACGCGCTGGAGGTCGGCAGGCATTTCCGTGGACACGATCTCGCGCCGGCGCAGCAGGGCCTGCTGGAGCTCGTGCAGGGCCTGCAAGTACTCACCTCGCTCATCGCGACCGTGAGCGCAGTGCTGCAGACAGACATGGGCACCCTGACATGGCAGGGGAAACCGGTGGCGTCTCTGCTCGACGGCCTCGGCGTGCACCTCGAGTCGTTGATCGACGCACAGCAGCGTGAAGACTGGTTGACCGTGGCCGACATCGTCGAGTTCGACATCGAGCCGGCGCTCCGGGCGTGCAGACCGCTGCTCGAGGCGCTCAGCGCTTCTGGCGTGTGCCACTGATCGATCCGAATGCGTTGGGGAGTGTGACGGATATGAAGCGTGGAGCGCGCGTGCGGCAATCGGTGGTCAGCCGAACGCCCATACCGTTTGCACGTCCGGCCATTGGCGACAGTGAAGCGAGCGAAGTGCTCGCGACGCTGGCGTCTGGCTGGCTGACAACGGGTCCGCGTGTGCAGCGATTCGAACGTGAGTTCGGCGCCTGGGTCGGGGCGCAGCACGCGCTGGCGGTCAATTCCTGCACCGCCGCGCTCCATCTCTCGCTGCTCGCTGCTGGCATCGGCGCTGGTGACGAGGTCATCACCACACCACTCACGTTCTGCGCGACAGCCAACGCGATCATTCACACCGGTGCGCGGCCCGTCTTTGCGGACATCGACCGGCGCACGTACAACCTGGATCCTGCAGCGGTCGAGCGCGCGATCACGCCGCGCACGCGTGCCATTCTGCCCGTGCACTACGCCGGCCGTCCGGCGGATGTGCTCGCGTTCCAGCGGCTTTCCGAAGCTCACGGGCTCGTCCTCATCGAAGACGCGGCGCATGCAGTCGAAGCCGTCTCGAACGCCGGGCGCGTCGGAACGACGGCGCACTTCACCTGCTTCAGTTTCTACGCGACGAAGAACCTGACAACCGGCGAGGGAGGCATGGTCACGACCGCGTCGGATCGTGCCGCCACTTGGATCCGCACGGCGGCGCTGCACGGAATGAGCCGTGATGGATGGACGCGCTACGCTGCCACCGGGACGCCGCACTACGACGTCGTGATGGCTGGCTTCAAATACAACATGATGGATTTGCAGGCGGCCATCGGCCTGCAGCAGCTCGCACGCATCGAGGAGATGCACCGCGTCCGCGTTCAGCGGTCGGCGCAGTACGACGCCGGGCTCGCGGCGTTCCCTCTGGAGCGGCCGGCAGCCACACCGCCCGGAGAACGCCACGCGCACCATCTCTACACCGTTCTCGTAGATCCGGCCTCGTGCGGTCGTACCAGAGACGACGTGCAGCGCACACTGCAGGAGGCGGGTATCGGCACCAGCATTCATTTCCGCGCCCTGCACCTCCATCCGTTCTATGCGGAGCGCTTTGGATTCCGGCGTGGCCAGTTTCCCAACGCCGAGCTCGTCTCCGACACGACCCTTTCGTTGCCGTTGTCGGCGGCGACCACGCCGGAAGACGTCGAGACCGTTGTCGGCGCGCTCGGCGATGAGCACGCTGCCTGAGGCCGCCGTGTCCCGCCGTCCACG
>JBKPMA010000496.1:0-2097 GCA_046731935.1 Acidobacteriota bacterium | reverse complement strand
AGCAGGACCTGACGCCGTACAAGGAAGACGAAGTCGAGCTGATCCGCTCGTTGACGGGCGTCATGGCCGGCGCGTCGCGCTGACGATTCCGCCGGGGTGCAGGGTAGACAGGGCGACTGACCCCGGCGCCACGACCGATTTCGCCGGGGTGGCAACGGTCTACGGATCTGCGGTCTACGGTCTACGGCACGGTTCGCGAACGAAGACTGCAGACCGAGGACTGAAGACCGAGTGCACCCCGGCCTCCCCTCACTGGCGAGCAACGAGACTCCGTCCGTAGGCGCTCACGCCAATGGCGAGCGGCACGCCAATGACCACGGCTGCGACGATGGCCGTCATCGGCAAATCGTGCAGCAGCCACGCGGCTGCGGCCGCCGTGGCGGCGGTGTAGGCGCACATCACGCCGCGGCCAAACGACGTCAGGCGGCGCGGCCGCACACGACGCAGTACGCGATCGTCGAACGCCGGCGACAGCTGCGGCTGTTCGGCCGCCATCGCGTCGCGCAGCAGATGATCCATCGCCTCATCAGGCTGCATTGAACCCTCGCTCTGTCAGCATCGCCTGCAGCAGACGCCTTGCCCGGTGCAGATACGACTTCACCGTGTTCTCAGGCGCATCGAGCATCTCCGCGATCTCGCTCACGCTTGCACCCATCCAATAGTGCAAGCGCAGCGCTGATTGGTAGACGTCGGGAAGCTCGTTCACACATTCGAGTACCGCTTTCTGTCGCCGCGCGGCCTCGACCTGTTCGTGCGGACCGCGATCCGCCGAGGGAGTCGCCGCCAGCGCATCGTCGCTCACATGCGGCGCCCGGTAGCGGACGCGTGCTTTCACGTTGAGTGCCTGGTTGAACGTGATCCGGTAGATCCAGGAGCCGAACTTGGCATCGCCGCGGAACGAGCTCAGCGCGTAATGCACGCGGACCATCACGTCCTGCGCCACGTCTTCGGCATCGGCCGTGAAGCCCTGGCCCAGGATCGACGCGGCCAGCCGGAACGTCGGCCCGCGATAGCGCCGAACGAGCTCGGCAAACGCGCCGTCATCGGCGGCGTGGCGGCAGCGCTCGACCAGCCACTCGCCAGACTGTCCGCCGTACGAAACCGGTTCAGCGCGTGCGCTCGTAGGCAAGGACGTAATACAGCACCAACCCGAGGCCGAGGAAGAGCAGCGGCAGGGGCAGGGGCCAGATTAGGTGGCCGTTCACCTGCGCGCCGACGAGAAAGAGCGCGAGCATGCCGCCGGCGCCGAACGCCGTCCACACGAGTCCGTGAATCAGCGTTGCCTCAGGACTTGGCGGTGTCGGCGTCCTGGTCGGATCGAGCGGCAGCTCCGGCAGCGGTATGCCTTTGTCCATTGCCGCAAGCCGCTCCTGATGAATGATTTCCAGGCGACGCTGCCGCTCGCGATACCGGAAATACAGATACGCGACCAGGGCGCCCATGAGGGCGAGCGAGATGAGGCCGTCGCCGACCGTGTGTCCCATTTCCTTCTCCTGCCTTTCAGACAGGGTGTGGCAGGCACAGGTTGCAAGGGACCGCCGGCCGGACCGTCGCAAACGTCAGCCGGCTCGGAACTGTCATGAGGCTAGGAACCAGGGGACGGGAGAGCGCTGCGGAGCTCGCGGCACGCCGGCTCAGAGAGCAATTCGACGCGATCGCCCTCCTGCACCGTGCCACCGCGCGACACGAACGCGTTGAGCGCAAGCTTCCCGTCGAACCGGCGGACGATGCTGCGAAGGACGTTCCGATCCTGCGCGAGCGTATCGGGATCGAACGTCGTCATCACACAGCGGCCGCGCAAATCCTCGATCCCGATGAGGACGTCGCCGATTCTCAGACAACGCCCCTCCCAGGTCCGCTCCTCGAGCCCGTCGACGCCGCCAATCACGAGGTTCGGTCGCAGACGCCGCCCGCCGTAGCCGAACGCGGCGATTGCTCCGTCGGTGGCCACGAGCAGCGGAAGTATGTCAAACCGCTCGGCGCTGTCGTCCCGGACCAATCGTGCGCCCGGACCTGCGATCTCTTCCACGGCACGACGCGGCCCCTCGCTGCTCCAGGGCGCACCGTCTACGACCGGTTCTCCATCCGGGCCGAGGC
>JBKPMA010000495.1:0-9853 GCA_046731935.1 Acidobacteriota bacterium | reverse complement strand
CGAGCAGCTGCTGACGATGGTGCAGGAGGCGTGCTTCCGCTACTACTGGGACGGCGCGCATCCGAATGCCGGCATGGCCATCGAAATCACGCCTGGCGACGACAACCTCGTCGCCCTCGGATCGTCTGGCTTCGGCATCATGGCGCTGATCACCGGCGTGGAGCGCCAATTCGTGACGCGCGCGCAAGGCGTGGAGCGGCTCGAAAAGATCCTCCGATTCCTGCAGACGGCGGATCGCTTCCACGGCGCGTGGCCGCACTATCTGGACGGCCGCACGGGCAAGACGATCGCGTATTTCGGGCCCAACGACGACGGCGCCGACCTGGTGGAGACGGCGTTTCTGATGGAGGGACTGCTGGCGGCGCGCCAGTACTTCGACCGGGAGACGGCCGCCGAGCGCGGCATCCGCGACACGATCACAACGCTATGGCAAGGCGTGGAGTGGGACTGGTTCAGCAAAACGCCAGACAGCGACTTTCTCTACTGGCACTGGTCGCCGGATCGTGGGTTCGTCATCAGTCATCCGCTCGTCGGCTGGAACGAGACGATGATCGTCTACCTGCTGGCAATCGCGTCGCCGACGCACCCTGTCCCCGCCAGCCTCTATCATTCCGGTTGGGCAGGCCAGTCGGACCTCGCGGTTCGGTACCGTCGCAATTGGGGCCGGACGACGGACGGCGATCACTACATCAATGGTCACATCTATTACGGCATTCCCCTTGACGTGGGCGTCGGTAGCGGCGGTGAACTGTTCTTCACGCACTTCTCCTTCATGGGATTCGACCCGCGAGGGAAGCGCGATCGCTACACGAACTACTTCGAGAACAACCGCAGCATCGCCCGGATCCATCACGCGTATGCGATCGCCAACCCGCTCGGCCGCGTCGGGTACGGCGACGCGTCGTGGGGACGCTCGGCCGGCGTCAACGCCGGCAGCGGCAAGCCGATGCCGTCCGGCGATAACGGTACGATCACGCCGTCGGCAGCGTTGTCGTCGTTTCCCTACACACCGGACGAGTCGATGAAGGCGCTCAAGCACTTCTACCGCGACCTCGGCGACCGGATCTGGGGAATTTACGGGTTCCGTGATGGGTTCAATGAAACAGACAACTGGTTCGAAGACGTGTACATGGGTCTGAACCAGGCGCCGATCGTGGTCATGATCGAAAACTACCGAACCGGTCTCGTGTGGAAGCGGTTCATGGCGAATCCCGAGATCGCACCAGCGCTCGCAGCCATTGGCTTTCATGACGAGTAACGTGACGCCGGAACCTCGACACGTGTCACGCGACCGCCCTTGGCGATCTCGTCGTATCACGGCGTGTACATGAGCGCTTCGACGCTGCGCCGCAGGTGCCGCGGCCGCTTCTGTCGAGCAACGCCGAGCGCGTACGCCTTCTCGGCGACGCTCACCGCGATCGCGAGCGAGATCTTCCTGATGACACGCATGGGAGGATAGAGCGAGCCCTGTTCGAGGTCGGCGTGGCGGACCAGGGAGGCCAGGCTGCGCGCCGCCGTCAGGAACAACTCGTCAGGCAGGGTGCGGGCACGGCAGGCGACGGCGCCGAGGCCGATCCCCGGGAATACGTACGCGTTGTTCCCCTGCGCTGGCCTGTGCGTCTTGCCGTTGTGGACCACGAGGTCGAACGGGCTGCCGCTCGCGAAAATCGCTTTGCCGTGGCTCCACGCGTAGGCTTGCTCTGCAGTGCACTCCGCCTTCGACGTGGGATTGGAAAGAGCGAAAATCGCCGGACGGTCATTGATAGCGCTCATCCGCTGGATGACTGCCTGTGTGAATGTTCCCGGAGCCCCAGTGGCGCCTATCAGGATGTGCGGCTGAATGGCGTCGATCGCGTCGACGAACCCCAGGGCCATGTAATCGTGGGCGTACGGCAGGTTGTGCGTCATCAGATCCGTGCGCGACTTCACGACGAGGCCGTTCACGTCCACGAACCACAGGTGGCGCCGCGCATCCTCCGGCGTGAGGCCTTCGTCGACGAAAGCACTGGTCATCAGATCCGCGATCCCCGTGGCCGCCGATCCCGCCCCAAGAAACATGATGCGGAGATCTTTGAATGGAATGCCGGTGATTCGCGTGGACGTGTAGACGCCGGCCAGCGCTACGGCGGCGGTTCCCTGGATGTCATCGTTGAAGCAGAGCACGCGGTCCCGGTACCGATGCAACAGCGCGTAGGCATTCGGCGTCAGGAAGTCTTCGAACTGGATGAGCGCGTCCGGGTATCTGGACTGCACGGCCGCGACGAACTCGTCGATCAGATCGAAGTACGCCTTGCCTTGGATCCGCCGGCGCGGGTACCCCAGGTACAGCACGTCCTTACGCAGCTCCTCGTTGTTTGTGCCCACGTCGATGGTGACAGGCAGGCAGGCGTCGGGAGGAACGCCGGCGCATGCCGTGTACAGCGCCAGCTTGCCGACTGGAATTCCCATGCCGTTCGCGCCCAAGTCGCCAAGTCCCAAGATGCGTTGCCCATCGGTGACGACAATGACGCGGATGTCTCGCTGGGGCCAGTTGGCGAGGATGCGCCGAATCTTCCCGCGGTCATCCGGCGTGATGAAGAAGCCTTTCGGGTCGCGCGCGATGTGCGAGAACTCCTTGCAGGCCTCGCCGACCGTGGGCGTGTAGATGAGCGGCAGGATCCGATCGATGTGATCGATGACCGTCTGATAAAACAACCGTTCGTTCCGCTCCTGCAAGGCAGACAGCAGCATGTACCGGTCGATGTCCCGAGGCAGCCGCTCGAGGTTTGTCATGACCCGCTCCACCATCTGTCGCGACGTTGCGACGCGGTGTGGGAGGAGTCCGCGCAGCCCCAGTCGATCTCGCTCCTGCCGGCTGAACGCGATCGACTGATTGAGCGACTTGTCGCGGAGGAGGGCAGAGCCGCGTTTCCGTTGGATCACGCCGTAGCCTACCGTGCCCGCCGAGCGCAGCGCTAGGGGTGCCGCCGTCCGATTGCCACCAGATCAGCGCTCTCCAGCACACGCTTCGGACTGCCCTTGCGAGCGACGACGATCATGGCGCGGCCGAGCTCTTCGCTGGTGATGACGCCGTTCGGCCAGAGCCTTTGGAGGATCGGCCAGAGCGGCGAGAGCACGGTGAGCAGGACGCTGCCACCGGGGGCCTTCGAGCGCTCGCCGTTCATCGGGCGCAGCGCACCGAGCCGGATCATCGTCGCAGCTGGGAAAAGCGCAAGGAGCTCGTTCTCGGTACGGCCCTTGACTTGCGCCCACATCGCCTTGCCGCCGGTGCCCATGCCGGAGACGTAGAGGAAGCGCATCGCGGGGTTCACACGCGCGAGCATCCGGGCCCACCCCATCGTCAGATCGTATGTGAAGTGGGTGTAGTCCGCCTCGCTCATCCGCACTGAGGACACGCCGAGGCAGAAGAAGCACGTGTCATACCCGTCGAACTCACCCGCGATGGCGGGGACATCGAACATGTCCGCGCGCACGAGATCGCGGACCTTCGCATGCGTGACGCCCGATGGTTTCCGGCCAACTGAGAGCACAGACTCGACACCAGGATCGAGCACGCACTCGCGAAGCACGCTCTGTCCCACCATGCCCGTCCCGCCAAACAGGATGACCTTCATCGAGGGTCAGCCTGACACCATTGCGGTGAGCTGACAATGGGCCGATCGCTGCGCGCGACGCCCGGTGCCGTCTTGCTGGCGACGCCCTCACCTGCTAGAAGGGACGTCGTGAAGAGCGCGGTGCGGATCTCGTGGCTGGCCATCGCCACGACAGTATTGTCCATCGGCTGCAGCGCTCGAGTGCGTATGACGCTCGAGCCCGCATCGACCATCGGGACATGCAACGTATTTCAACCCGCCACGACCGACGCTCGGTGGCTGAGCCCGTCGGATCCCGAGAGCCGGAAACATCTTGACTCGTGGTGCGCCGCGGTTGGCCCTGCGATCGTTCACGATCCTGGCGCGGCGCGGCCGGTTCGCACGGACGGGCCCGTAGTCGTCGTCAGCTGGAACATGGCGGTCGGCAAAGGTGATCTCCTCACGCTGCTCGACGAGCTGCGGCGCACGCATCCGGGTGCCGACATGATTCTGTTGCTGCAGGAGGCCTATCGCAGCGAGACGCCTCCCAGCGTCTGCCCGCCTGGAAGCGGCCGCGCGAAGGCGATCGGGCAGCCACGACCGCCCCGACACGAGGATCTGACTCTGGTGGCGAAGCGGACCAACATGTTCCTCGTGTACGCGCCCTCGATGAGAAACGGACGCGACTGCGCCGCCGAACCGCGCGAGGATCGCGGCAACGCGATTCTCTCGACGCTGCCGCTGTCCGACGTCACCATCATCGAGCTGCCCTTCGCGCAGCAGCGTCGTGCAGCCGTCGCTGCGCGCGTCCAGGTCGGCGGGCGGACCGTCGGTCTGGTATCGACGCATTTCGACACGCGACGCGGCCACGGGGCAGCGGCCGCGGCTGTCGTCCAAAGCGTCGCGCTACTGGGATGGCAGTCGAGTGTCGTAATCGCGGGCGATTTCAACTCGTTTCTGCCCTTCGACCGTGGTGTACGTCAGATGAAAGATCACTTCACCGAGGTGGACTGTGGTGATGGCCCAACCCACGAGAATGGCGCCCGGCTGGATCACATCTTCATCGGCCGTCAGGACACTCCGTTTCCGTGCCGTACTGGCGCCGATTGGTTCGGCTCCGACCACAGTCCCTTGATTGCGGTCCTCTCGAACGATATCCGGCAGTGAGCGCGGTGGTCCTGTGCTGTCGCATGCTGCTTGCCTCGTTCCTTTTTAGCGTTTCCATTGGGCGCGTTCCGGCCGGGTCGACTCATCCGCTTTCGCTCCAGTCGGCCATGCCTAACGACGACGTTCGTGGCGTCGTGATGACAAAACTGCACGCCGGTTGGCGATCGTGCCAGGAGTTGTGCCGTAGGACGCGTGCGGCTGCACGGATTGTCGCGGGCACTTCGCTTGCTGCCAGCCACGCAGCCGTTCATGCGTCACTCCAACACTTGGCCCAGCCGCGTGACGAGGTGGGCGTTGCGCTGGATCCTGCCGTACGTGTGCCTCGTACTGGCCATCGGCTTCCGGTCGCCGATGCCGGGCCTGGCGCAAAGCGGCCCGGTCCTTCTGCCCAATCCGGTGCTGTTCGTGACGCAGGTGCCGGTGCCGGGTGACTTCACGACGATCGGGTCCGTCTTCGGCAACCACCTCGCGTCGTTGTCGTCCGCCGCGCGCGGCGGCGATCTGTGGATTCGCTACGCTGATGGGACGTTGAAAAACCTCACGGAGGCGGCCGGATACGGCACGTCCGGCATGCAGGGCGCCGCGGCAATTGCGGTCCGCGAACCGAGCGTGCACTGGAGCGGCACCAAGGCGCTCTTCAGCATGGTGGTGGGCGCGCCGACGCAGCAGTACCAGGTGCAGAAGTACTACTGGCAGATCTACGAGATTACCGGCCTCGGTCCGGCCGACACGCCCGTGATCACCCGCGTCCCGAATCAGCCATCGGGCTACAACAACGTCAGCCCCATCTACGGCGTCACCGATCGCGTGATCTTCACGTCCGATCGGCCGCGTGATGGACAAGCGCATCTCTACCCGCAGCTCGACGAGTACGAAGAGGCGCCGACGGTTACCGGGCTGTGGAGCCTCAATCCGGCGACCGGCGATCTGTTCCTCGTCCAGCACTCGCCATCCGGATCGTTCTCGCCGCAAATCGACAGCTTCGGACGGCTTGTCTATGTGCGCTGGGATCACCTGCAGCGCGATCAGCAGGCCGACAGCGACGTGATGGAAGCGGCCGGCTACGGAACCTTCAACTACGCCGACGAGTCGGCCGGCGCGGCTCGCCTGAACGTGCGCACCGAGATCTTCCCGGAGCCCCGCTCGTCGCGCACGGACCTGCTGGCGGGGACGAATCTGGAAGGACACTCCTTCAACGACTTTTTTCCGTGGATGGTCAACGAGGACGGCACCGAGGAGGAAACGCTGATACACCTCGGCCGGCACGAGCTCCACGGGTACTTCAATCGCAGTCTCAACGACGACCCGAACCTGCGGGAGTTCATCGCCGGAGCGGTCACGCGCACCAACCCCAATGTGATCGAGAACTTCATCCAGATCGAAGAGGATCCCTCGGCACCGGGCACCTATTACGGAATCGACGCGCCGGAGTTCGGCACGCACGCCGCCGGCCAGGTCGTGCGGATCAACGCGGGAGCAGGCGTCAACCCCAGTGCGACGATCGTCACCTACGTCACACATCGAGATACACACCTGCCGACAAGCACGCCCAGCGCAAACCACTCAGGCCTGTATCGCAATCCGCTCCCGCTGTCGAACGGAACGGTCGTCGTGGCGCACACGTCGGCGACGAACGTCGACGCCAACACGGGGTCGCGGGCCAATCCGGCGTCGAGATACGCGTTCCGTCTGCAGCTGCTCGATCCGTCGAGCACTGTGTTCGTCGCCGGCCCGACGCTGACCGCGGGGATCGCGAAGTCGGTCAGCTATTGGGATCCGGACGTCCTCGTCACCTATTCGGGCAACCTCTGGGAGCTCGATCCAGTCGAGGTGAAGTCGCGGCCAAGACCGTCGCATGCCGCGACGCCGCTGACGGCGCCGGTTCAGCACGTCTTCACGCAACAGAGTGTCGACGTCGCAGAACTGCAGGAGTACCTCCGCACGCGCAACCTGGCGCTCATCGTCGGCCACAATGTGACGACGCGCGACAAGGCTGACACGCAGCAGCCGTTCAACCTGCGTGTGACGGGTACGACGACGCAAACCCTCGGTGCCGGCGGCAAGATTTACGACGTGTCGTTTCTTCAGCTGTTCCAGGCGGATCAGATCCGCGGCCTCGGCGGCACGGCCGCTCCGCGGGCGGGACGGCGTGTGCTCGCGCAGTTTCTGCACGATTCAGGTACGGCGAACCCGGCGCTCGCCGGGGCGCCGCGCGCGTCGGTGGCGGTGGCAGGTGACGGGTCGTTTGCGGCATTCGTCCCGGCCCGCCGGGCGTTGAGCTGGCAGTTGACCAGTCAATCAGGTACGCCCGTCGTACGGGAACGGTACTGGGTGACGATGCAGCCGGGCGAAGTGCGGGTGTGCACGTCGTGCCACGGCATCAACACGCGCGACCAGGCCGATCACGTTGCACCGGCCAACGAACCGGAAGCGCTGCGGCAACTCCTCGCCTATTGGAAAGTCACCAGGGAGATCCTCGCAGCCCCCACCAACCTGCGCTTCGTCACTCAGGATTAGCCGCGACCTCCTCTGCAATTTTTGCAATCGAGGAACGGGCGCGTCGCTGTCCGTCAAACTCCTGCCCTGTTCGTCCAACTCAGAAGTGGCAAATTGCGCCAACTGCTGTGGTACGCAAAGTGCTATGGCGTTTTCTGCCAGCATTTGCGGTTTCTGCCAGGGGCAGGCTGCAGACGCGGCGATGACCGAAGGCGCGACGCACGGACGCGCACGGAGGAGCTGGTGTTTCTCATCCAATTGCTCTTGCCAACCCGCCAATCGGAAACGGGTGCGCTGAAGCCGCTCATCGAAACTCGGCAGGAGCTGAGCGAGCGGTTCAAGGGTCCGCATGCATACGTGCGCGCGGCCGCGGCGGACGTTCCCGCTGACGCGAGTCAGGATCACGCGGACGGCATCGCGATGGTCGAAGTCGTGACCGACGCATTCGATCGCGAATGGTGGCGTGCGTACGCGAGAACACTCGCCGAACGCTTCACGACTGATCGGGTGAGGTGGCGAGCCGTACCGATCGAAGCAGGTGGTGAGGTGTAGACCCGCGCACGGATGATCGTGCCCATGGTCTAGGGGGCCGGGCACGGCTGCGCGCCGCAGAACGCCGCGAGCGCATCATCCACTTCCTTTTTTGCTCGCCGCTGAGCACGACGCCGCTTGTAGTTGACAGCGGCCGATCCGATCTTTCCGACGCCGCGGCCGACCAGTTCCTGGATTGAGGGCAATCCGAACGTCGGGTCGAATGGTTTGTCGTCAATCGGTTCCAGCAGCGAAAGAGGCGCCGTCACTTCGACATGGAATGTGAGCGTCTCAGTGGAGGGGGCAGGTACCCGCAGAACCGGCGGCGGTTGACTGAGCGCCGCGCGAATGCGTTCAATCGACTCCGGTGACACCGCCTCGACGCTCTGTGCCTGAATGGGAGCTGGAAGGAAGAGCATCCCGAGGATCGAAACGGGCAGGATGGTGAGTTGGACTGCCGACGCAGCCTTCCGGCAAGCCATTGTCAGTCGATTAAGACTGCCGGCGGCCGCGTTCGGCCGTCAAGCGGTTGGCGATGCGCCTCGGTGCCTTCAGACCACGCGTTCGTCATTCGCGCCGGGCCAGGTACGCGTGGAGTTGTGCGACGACCGCCGCCCCTTCTCCGATAGCCGCTCCAACCCGCTTCACCGAGCCGCAACGCACGTCACCTACGGCAAAGATGCCTGCGACTCCGGTCTCGAGCGGTAGCGGTACTCGCTCGCTCGATCGAACGTCGGCACCTGTCCGGATGAAGCCTTTCTCGTCCAGCGGAACGCCGGAGCTGCTCAGCCAACCTGCCACCGGATCCGCGCCCGTGAACAGGAACAAATGCGCCGTGGCGTGTTCGTGCTCGACACCGGTGCGCCTGTTCCGCCACCGCACACCCTCGAGTCCCACCTCTGGCGTGCCGAGCAGCTCGACGACCTCGGTTTCACCGATGACATCGATGTTCGGGGCACCGGCGATCCGTTCGATCAGATAGCGCGACATGGTGCTCGACAGGTCAGGACCGCGCACGACGATACTGACGTGCCGCGCGTGGCTCGCGAGGAACACGGCGGCCTGACCCGCAGAGTTCCCTCCGCCCAGCAGTGCGACGTCCTCGTCGCGGCACAGCCGCGCCTCGACGCGCGACGCCCAGTACGACACGCCGCGCCCCTCGAACGCCGCCAGATTGGGAATCTCGGGACGACGATAACGAGCGCCGGTAGCGATCACGACCGTCCGCGCGAGGATCCGGCGGCCGTCGGAGAGTTCAAGAATGTGCACTGGATCGGGATCTGAGTGATCGGATGCGCGCGCGAGGGCCTTGACCTCGGTCGACAGGCTGAACTCGGCGCCGAACTTCTGCGCCTGCGTGAAGGCGCGCGTCATCAACTCCAGACCGGAGACGCCGGTCGGAAAGCCCAGATAGTTCTCGATGCGAGCACTCGCGCCCGCCTGTCCTCCGAACGCGACCGCTTCAAGCACTACGACAGAGAGCCCTTCGGACGCGCCGTACACGGCGGTCGCAAGCCCCGCCGGACCAGCGCCGACGATCGCGACGTCGTACGGTTCGGAGCGGAAGCTTTTTGCCACGAGCCCCAGCGCGCGAGCGAGATCGAGTTTCGTCGGGTTTCTGAGTACGGTGCCGTCCGGCAGCGCCGCGATCGGCAGTTCGCCCGGCTCCGGCGCGAGCCGCGCGAGCAGACCGGAGGCATCCTGATCTTCGTCGGGATCGATCACCCGAAACGGGATCGCGTTGCGTTCGAGGAAGTGCGAGAGCCGTGATACGTCGGGTGATTTCAGTGACCCGATGATCACCGGGCCACCGAACCCGATCTCGATGAGCGCCACTCGACGCAGGATCAGTGCGCGAAGGATGCGCTCGCCCAGCTCGGCCTCGGTGACGAGCAGCGCGCGCAACGCCTCGGGCGCTACGGCGATCGCTTCGACGTCACCGACCGCGCGGGCGTCGAGCACACTCAAGTCGGGCCTGCCTGACAGCTGACCGATTTCAGCCATCACCTCCCCAGGCACGACTTCGGCCATTTCCTCGATTGGAGCGCCGATCAGCTCCGCGAACGCGGCGACCGGCACGCTCTGAC
>JBKPMA010000494.1:0-11195 GCA_046731935.1 Acidobacteriota bacterium | reverse complement strand
ATCATGATCAGGCCGTCTGGTGGAGGAAGATTTCGCGCGGCACCTTGACGCCCCTGCGCGCCAGGTTGTCCACGAATGCCGGGATGTACCCGGTCGGGACGAACTGTCCGTAGATCTTGCCGTCTGGCGCCATCCCCGACTGCTTGAACACGAACACGTCTGCCGACGTGAAGACACCGTTCTCTTGCCCGGTCACCTCCGTAATGTGCGTGATCCGGCGCGAGCCGTCCTGCAGACGCGATTGCTGCACGATCAGGTTGACGGCCGACGCGATCTGATCGCGAATCGCGCGTGACGGCAGATCGAGCCCCGCCATCAACGCCAGCGTCTCGAGACGGCTCAACGCGTCTCGTGGCGCATTGGCGTGGACCGTGGTGAGCGATCCATCGTGGCCCGTGTTCATGGCCTGCAGCATGTCGAGCGCTTCACCGCCGCGGCACTCGCCGACGACGATGCGGTCGGGCCGCATACGCAGGGAGTTGCGGACGAGATCGCGGATCGTGATCGCGCCCTCGCCTTCGATGTTCGCGGGACGCGATTCGAGCGTGACCACGTGATCCTGCGGCAGCTGCAGCTCCGCAGCGTCCTCGATCGTGACGATACGGTCTTCCGCGGGAATGAACGACGACAGCACGTTGAGGAGTGTGGTCTTGCCGGAGCCAGTGCCGCCCGAAATCACGATGTTCAGCCGCGCCTTGACCGCAGCGGACAGGAACGTGACCATCTGGTCGGTCAGAGAGCCGAACTTGACGAGGTCGTCTGGTCCAAGCAGACGTTTCGAGAATTTCCGAATCGTCATCGCCGGGCCCTTCAGCGCGAGCGGGGGAATGATGCCGTTGACACGCGACCCGTCGCGGAGGCGCGCATCGACCATCGGGACCTTCTCGTCGATGCGTCGCCCGAGCGGCGCAACGATGCGCTCGATGACGCCGCGGAGCTGCTCGTTGCCCAGGAACCGCACCTTCGTCTTTTCCAGTTTGCCGGACCGCTCCACGTAGATCTGATCGGCCCGGTTCACCATGATTTCCGTGACCTTCGGATCCGCGAGGAGGTCTTCGAGCGGTCCCAGACCGAGTGCCTCGTCGAGCACCTCCTTGACGATCTTCCGACGGATGTCGCGCGAGGTGATCGAGCCGCCTTCCTCGTCGAGCAGGATGAGGACTTTGGCTTCGGCACGCGTCCGGACTTCCTGCAGCTTGACAGGGTCCCTCAGGTAGTTGAGGTCCGCTTTCTTCAGATCGATTTCTTCGACGAGCCGCGTGTGAATACGGCGCCGGATGTTGCGCACGTTCTCTTCGTCGTCGGCGACGGTCGCCTGAGCGGGCGCGACTTCTGCCGCTTCCGCGCGGGCGCGCAGCTCACGCGTCGTCAGTTCCCGCGCGAGGCGATCGATACCCCTCGTGATGGCGTGCCGAGGCGCTGCCACGACCAGCGTCTGGCCCTTGGTGACAGCACCCATGACGACTTCGGGATCGTCCGGCATCGAGGTGACCAGCGTGTGGCCCAGCATGCGCTCGACGCGCTCGACCGGCATGCCGCCGCGCTCGGATACGCGGTTGGCGCAGATGAGGAGACCCGAATCCGGCATTTGCACCGAACGCAGGTAGTCAAGGCAGTACCGCGTGCGCGGCAGCCCGCTCGGCGTCGCATCGACGACCACCACGACGTTATCGCACCGATCGAGCATGGCCTGCGTGAGCGGCCCGACGCCCGACGCGAGATCGAGGACAACGATGTCGAAGGCCTCGGACGCGAGATCGATCATCTTGTTGAAGAGCTCGGGCGTGATCAGACGCGCCTGAATCACGTCGGTCACGAGCGACATCAGCGGCATGCCCTCGCGCGTCGTCACGAGATAGCTCGCAAAGACCTCGGGTGTGAGCCGGCCGATGATCGGCACCATGTCGGCCAGGGCCTTTACCCGTTCGACGCCCAGCACAATCGGCAGATCGCCTGGCATCGGATGCCCGCCATCCACGAGGAGGACGCGGCCCGACTGCTGCTGGTGCAGGCTCAGGGCGAGGTTCGAGGCGACGAGCGTCTTGCCGGCGCCGCCTCCGGCGGAATAGACGGCAACGATCCGCGCACGTTCGCTCATCGGGACACGCTCCACCGCAGCCGGGTCATTTCTTGATCCCCTTTTCCACGCGCGGATGGAACAGCGCGAGCAGCTGCGTCTTTTTGTCCTTGGAGTAGTACGGCACCGACCCGACGTAGCCAACGCCAGGCGCACTACTCACGCCCGGAAGTCCGCCGACGACGCCAGCCACGCCAATGGCTTTCCCGAGTTTCGACTGGTGCTGCTCGATCATCGGCACGGCGAGCAGCTCCGCGCCCGCGAGGCCGAACGCCTCCTGCTGCGCGACCGAAATCTCCCAGCGGGCCCTCCGAGTGATCGAGGGATCGGGTGAGCCATCCACCGGCACATTCGTCTCGATCAGGACGACGGTGGTGAACGAGCCATCCTCGGCGAGCTCGGAGGGCTGCAGCGTGACCTTGATGCCAATCGGCGGGGGAGCAGGCTCACCCTTCTTCGGTTTGGCGGCGGCTTTGTCGGGCGGCAGAATGGCGGAGCCTGGCACGTAGAGCTCGACGTTCCCTCCCGTGCCTGCCGCGACAGACTTCTTGAACAGGCTGCGCCCCGCGGGCTCGACGCCCGTCGCGTACGATCCGCTCGAGTAGTTCACGCTGGCTTCGAGGACGTCGAACTCGTAGTGAATCGTCGCCGGCGGCGGCAGGGCATCGCCGTTCTCGTTGTACTTCGGCGCGTCGGCCGGAACCGCAGGCGTGCTCGGTCCGCCGGGACTCGTGGGCTGCACCATCCCGGCCAGCCGGACGAGGCTCGTGGCCTCAGCGGTCTCGGCGATCTTCTCAATGGCCTCGAGATCGTTCTTCGTCTGGACCACTCCGGTCAGCACCAGCTTGCCTTTGACGCGGCGGACCTTGACCGAAGGAAAATCGGCGACGAGCTCCGTCAGATCCTTTTCGGCCTGTTGATCCTCGCGCGAGATGACCGTGATCGTGATGGCCGCGCGCTGCACGCGCTTCTGATCCCACAGCGTCAGCGTCGTCGTGCCGGGCGCCTTGCCATAGAGCAGCATTTCGCGGCGGCCAGGCAACACTTTGTAGTCGGCGATTTCAGGTTCGGCGACGGCGACGTCGCCCACCGCGAAACCCGGACTGAAGGTTTCCTGAGAGTTCGCGTAGAGCGTCTTCTCGTTCTCGTTGCCCGACGGGGCCGGGTCCTGCGCAGCGCCGAGCGCCACGCAGGCGAGACAGATCGCTCCCAGCAGCAGCGGGGCGCGAAGTCGGGTCGAGACCATGGCCGTATGTCCTCCAGAGGTCATCAGAACGGTGTGCTCCCACGCATCTCACGCCAGGCGGGCCGGCTCCGCGGTTTGAGCGGGATCGGCACTTTCAGCAGGCCGATCGTGTCGAGTGAGCCGAGGTCTACGACCTGGCCCGCGTCGATGTTCGACCGCAGCATCAGCGTGAGTGAACCGACTTCCTGCGCCAGCACCAGCTGCTGCGCTTCGTCGGGCGTCGCCATCAGCGTGACGGTCGTGACGGAGCGCTGCTGCGCGGCAAGGACTTCTTCCTGCTCGGCCTGCGCGCGTTCTTCCGCTTCCTCGACGGTCGTGTATCGGCGCGGCACGGGACGATCGCGCTTGCGTTCCTTTTCGACCGCGGCGACCTGCAGGTTCTGGAGCAGCAGGCGCGTCTCGGTCTTTTCATCGGCGTAGACCAGCTGTCCACCCTGGTAGCTCGTCGGGCGGCCGAACGAGAACGTGCCGAGGACGTCGACGAAGTTGCCCGGCCGCGCGAGACCGGCCACGCCGGTGACGTCGCTCACGGCGATCGTGATCGCGCGGCGGCCGCGCGGGACGTCGAAGGCCAGCGCGGCACGACCGGAATCCTGCAGATAGGTGTTGATGACCTGCGCGCCCAACGGAATCGGGATTGACGTGACGCGGCCCTTGACCGCCTCGACGTCGCTGATCGCCCCCGGCTGCATGTAGGTGGACGGCACTTGCCGCTTCTGAATCAGCGACTCGTCGATGATCGTGTTGGCCGGGATGTCCTTGGTTGCCACGAGCACGTCTTTCATCTGCGAGAGCTGCAACAGCTCGCTCTCACGTCCCCGTGCCCAGGTCAGGATCATCACCGCGGCGATCGCGCCCAGCACGATCGACAGCAGCAGTGCCGCCCTGCTTCGCATTACTCCTCCGTGTCTCCGCCGGTTCGCCGGCGGTTGCCCGGCTTTGTCCAGGCGCGTGGTCTACGTCGAGCGCGTCGCCGCGCCAGGGATCAGAAGCCCAGCCGGGGTTGGAACGCGGCGAACCAGTCGCCGCCAAGCTGTCCGAGGGCCCAGAACATCTTTCCGTACAGGCTGTGTTCGCCACCAAAGAGCGCCCCGAAGTCGAAGGGACGCGACATGTCATGCGTGTAGTGCGTGCTCGGGCCGCCCGCGCCGGCCCCCATCTTGGTTTTCTTGCAGGGCACGCTGCAGCCCTTCGACGGTTCGGCCCCGCGGACGTTGCTTTGAATCAACACGGACTTCGTGAGGCCGAACGGCTGGAACATCTTGACGGCGATGATCCGGATCTCGGGGATGTCGAGGGTGCCGCTGCCGTCGCGCTCGCGCCAGATGACGTGCGCATGTTTGTCCGTGTCGTGCCAGCACTTGTCTTCGGCCTGATAGCAGTTGTGCTCGAACCCGTCGCGCAGCAGCTGCGAATGGACGGCAGTGAGCGACCGGTAGATCGTCTCGTTGACGATGAACATCTGATACGCGGCGGCGAAGAACACCAGCATGATCCACGTGAGGATGATCGTCTCGGTGACGGCGGTGCCTCGCGCGGTGCGCCAGTCACGCCGCCGGCGGGGTCGCTCAGTGCACGACCAGCCGCATGCCGCCGAACTGGCTGTAGTGCTCGTCACGAATCAGTCCTCCTACCGTCATGACCTTGCTCGCGGGCATCATCTGCACGGTGTAGCGAGCGTCGCCCTTCTCGATGCTGCCGCCGACGGGGCGCGAGACCGCAATCGCCCGCATCTCCGGAATGAGATCCGGGCCGAAGAAGCCATCGAACATGAGGCCCTTGGTCTTGGGCGCCTTCACGAGCCAGACGAAGTACTTCGTGCTGTCGCTCGACTTCTTGTACCAGAGAGGAAACGACCACGTCTCGGGCAGCACGCACGGCAAGATGCCGCACGTGGTCCAGCACGGCTGCGTGTGCGACGACTTGGCGCCCCCGCCGAGCGGCCAGACCGCGGGATAGCTCGTCTCCGGATCCGTGCCGTCGGGGACCTCCTCGATCGACATCATCGGCAGGAAGTCGCGCGCCGGCAGGACAAACCCGGTCTCCATCGAGTAGTCGGCTTCCTTGAACTCGAACTTGTTCAACTGCTCGCCAGGGAACATGTCGCGGATGTTGTACTCCGAGACGCGCTTGGCTTCGGTGTACGGAATGTTCGCGTAGGTGTAGTTGATGGCCTGGATGGGGATGTTGTAGATCTGATAGATCCCCTTGTACGCGCCGTTGATGCCATCAAAGGCACCGCACGTTCCGGGCGGCGGAATGAGCGACGCGGCAGCCCAGGCCACGGTCGTCATCGCCCACCAGTCCTGGATGACGCCGTTTGCGAAGCTGATGTAGTTCAGCGCCTCCGCCATGCGCGTGCCGCCGGTGAACGCGCCCGCATCGGCGACCATCTGCAATGCAATCCGCCGATTCACCGCCTGACCGACGTTGACGACCATGCTCGTGAAGATCACGAACACCATCAGCATGGTGATGACGAGCGCGGTGGACTGGCCTCGCTGACTGCGATACCGGGCGCGGCTACTGGGCATTGTCGCCTCTCACCTCCACGCCTTTCTGCTTCGCCCCCGGCGAGAAGCCTTTCAACTCGATTCCGCCGAAGGGGATGTTGTTGAAGATGGGCAGCCCGAACGGCACGCGATAGCTGACCGTGAACCCCGTGCGGCTCTTCCCGCGGATGGTCCGCGTCTCCGACATCGGGATGGGCGGTAGCGACGACCAATCCAGATACGCCAGCGCGCCCATCGCCGCGAGGAACTTGTTGCCATCCACGAGATCCGCGCGCGCGACGCTGAACGCGGCATAGTCCACCACGTACTTCGTCGTCGCGAGCATGCACATGTGGATGAAGCCGAACACCAGCAGCAACAGAAACATCATCATGATCATGGTTTCTGTTACGGCCTGTCCGGCCTCCGTCCGCCGCAGCCGCGCGCCGATCGTCAGACGCCGCCTACTTCGTGATGTTCTTGCCGAGGACGCTCTGTTTGACATTGCTGACCCAGCTCTGGGCCGCCGACTTCACGTTCGACCAGTAGTAGAAAACAAACACGGTGATGATCACGACGGCCATGAGGCCGACGATCATCAGGTATTCCGTCGGTGTCTGGCCGCGCTCGTCCTCCGAGAAACGGCGCCGGGCTTCGTGTGCCCGCGCCGCGAGGCTCTTCACGCCTTCGACGGCTTTGATCTGTGTCAACAGCCAACGGTTCTGTACGTCCTGCATCGTCACGGCACCCTCCTTGTCGGACGCGGGGATGCGTCCGGTCTGCTTACACGCTCGAGATTCCAATCGCCATGTGGTTGACCAGTTTCACGACGACCCACGCCATCGTGGGCACGATGATCTTCGTCAGCGAGATGATGATCGCCGTCAACAGCCCCGCGATCATCAGGTACTCGGTCGTGGTCTGCCCCCGCTCGTCGTCGAGCCGCGGCCGGCGCGTGCGCATCATGGCGCCACCGTCCGGACCGAGAGAATGATGCCCCGGGAGTAGTAGCGGACCGCGCTCGGGAATGTCCCGAGAAAGAAGATGGCGATGGCGGTGAGGATACCAGCGATCATCAGCCACTCGGTCGTCGTCTGTCCACGCGATGAGCGCCAGGATCGTGGTCCACGCCTCAGTGCTGCGATCACGCCTGCCCTCCTGGCCATGATTGCGTCTCTCCCGTCGCGGGCGGAGGCGCAGACGCCGCCTCGCCATAGGCGATCGCCACCGCAGTCACGTTATCGGGCGCGCCGTGCGCGAGCGCAGCGTCGATGAGCGAACGGACGCCGTCCTCCGGGCTTCGCGCCGCCGCCAGGATGTCCTCGATCGTCGCGTGCGGCACACAGCCGTGCAGACCATCGCTGCACAGGAGCAGAAACCCGCTGCCGGGAAGGGGACGCTCGGCCACGTGCACGTCGACGTCGGGGCGAATGCCGAGAACGCTCGTGAGCACTCGAGGGTTCGGCATGTGCGGCGCGGGCGGTCCACCCGCCGCCTGCTGCGCCCACGCCAGTTCCTCCCACGAGTCGTCGCGTGTCAGCAACGTCAACTCGCCGTCGGCGAACAGATAGATGCGGCTGTCGCCCACGTGCGCAAGCACCGCATGGTCGCCGGCATCGGTGACGCGGGCCGCGACAATGGTCGTGCCCATGCCGGCATATGCGTCCTCTTCCGAGGCGGCACGAAAGACGCGACGGTTGGCGGCGGCGATGGCTTCCTGGACGCGATCTGCATCTGCGGCCGTAGACGGACCAGTCTGAGGCCCGCCGAACGCGATGGTGTCGGCCTGGCCGAAGAACTGCGTAATGGATTCGATCGCGAGACGGGAAGCCACTTCGCCGGCGGCGTGCCCACCCATGCCGTCAGCCACGACGAACAACCGCCGTTCCAGGTCACAGAGGAAGGCATCCTCGTTGTTGCTCCGCAGTAGACCAGGACTAGTGAGCCCGTATGCGCGCATGGAGCCGAGCGGGATCCCGTCGAGACCCAGAGGCCACTGTCGGCCCTGGCGGCACTTGGTGATGTGCGCGGATTCTGGCACAACCGCGACCGTTCCGCAACGACGATCCCGGAGACCAACACCGGCCGCCGGCGTCAGCGGCGCCACATGATGGCGCCGAATACGTCGGCGAAGTCGTCGGTCCACGCAGGCCGATCGGTGCGATCGAGCGGATGCCAGCCAGGTTGCGCCGCCAACGCCGCCACGACATCGCCTTGCATCGCAAGGGCGACCCAGGTCGATGGCACCAGGCCGTCGAGACGCTCCTTTTCGGTCACGTCGTGAAATCGTGTGCAGCCATGAAACCCGGACGCCAGACCCACGGTGCCTGCGATCGGTGCCAGATCGAGATAGCGGTTCGAGACGTTGATAAGCAGCAGACCATCGGGCCGCAGCGCGCGGCGGTACACCGCCAGCGCGTCGGTCGTGATCAAGTGGACCGGCACCGAGTCGGAGCTGAACGCGTCCATCACGATCAAGGCGTACCGCCCCGGCTGCGCCCGCGACAACGACAGCCGCCCGTCGTCGAGTACGACGCGGATCGGCGTCCGCGCGTCGGCGAGAAAGTGAAAGTACCGCGTGTCCGCGGCAATCGCCGCCACGTCGGGATCGATCTCGATGAACTCCCAGTGCTGGCCTGGTTGCGCGTAGGCCGCGAGGCCTCCCATTCCGAGCCCGACGATCGCGACGGCGGCACCAGCAAGCCGCGGCGCGAGCGTCGCGAAGACCTGGCCGACCGGACCCACACGGCCGTAGTACTCGAGCGGCTCGTGCCGGCGTGCCGGATCCCGCCATTCGCCACCATGCAGGGTACTGCCGTGAAAGAACTGCGTGACCTTGCCGTCGCCGGATTCCGCCACGCGCAGCACGCCGAAGAAATTGCGGCTCGCGTGCAGCACGTTCATCGGATACATGTCCGGCGCACAGAGCAGCACCGCGCCGAGCATCACCGCGAAGCGCCGGGCATGCGGCCACTGCAGCGTCGTGATGGTGACGGGCAGCGCACCCGCCGCCAACAGCATCGCGAAGGAATGACTTTCCACTCCTGCATGCGGCAGCAGCGCACGCGCGCCAAGCGCCAGCGCTATCGTGCCCAGCACCCACGCGCCGTCCATCAGCCACTGGTGCCGCGATCCGCTCCACAGTTCCGCCCCCGGACGGACGAGACACGCGACGATGATCGCGATCGGATATTCGACGGCCGACGTGAACAGATGAGGCGCGAGGAGCACGGTGAACGCGCTGCCGAGCGCACCCCCGAGAGCCAGCCACAAATAGAACGCCGTCAGATGACGGGCAGGCGGACGCGTGCCGGCGATCGCGACATGACAGCCGAGTGCGAGCACGAAGACGCACACCAGGTGAACGGCGAGTAACACCCACGTCGGTCGTATCAGCGTCGTGAGCAGTGCCAGCGCCGCGACGAGGCCAGCGACCGGAACCATCGCCGTGACCAGACGGATGGGAAGCTTCAGCCGCGGCGCGAACGCCAGGACGAACGTGAGCAGATAGGCCGAGAGCGGCAGTACCCAGAGGAGGGGACTTGCCGCGATGTCGGTCGTCAGATACAGCGTGACGCTCTGCATCAGCGCCGCCGCCGCACCGGCTCGCACAAGCCAGCTCAATGTGAGCGGCCACGATGGCGCTTCCGGCGATCGGTCGCTCTCGATGGCGTCCGGACGCACCGTCAACGGCCGATAGCGGTACGCGAGACCGGCCGCCGCGAGCAGACTGGCCGTCAGCGCGAAGTAGCCGACCTGCCATAGCCGGCTCTGCATGTTCAACGTGAAGATGCGTTCGACGATCAGCGGATACGCCAGCAGGCCGCCCAGGCTGCCCGCGTTGCTGGCCGCATACAGCGCGTACGCCTGATCGGCTCTCGCCGGATCGATCGCCATGAACCAGCGCTGGACCAGTGGCGCGGTCGCGGCCACGGCAAAGAGCGGCACGCCGAGAGCCGCCGTGGCAGCGACGACTAGCCGCCAGGCCGGCGGCGAACCGGCTGCCAACGTTCGGGTCCAACCGATGTCGAGGGGCAGCCAGAGCGCTCCAACAGCCACGAGAAGCAGATGGATCGCCGCGCGAGTCGGCGTGAACCCATGCCTGCCGAGTGCATGCGCGTACAAGTACGCCCCGAGCAGGACCACCTGAAAGAAGAGGACGCTGGTCGTCCACACCGCCGGCGCGCCGCCAAGCGGCGGAAGCACGACGCGAGCGAACATCGGTTGGATCAGGAAGAGGAGCGTCGCCCCGATCGCGACGGCCACCGCATATACAGTGACGATCGCTCCTCGTCGAGGGCTGGTCGCGCTCATGGATGCGGCCACGCGGCGCCGAGTATCGCACGGGGCCGTGGGGTGGACCCGCCCAGCCAGGCGCGGGCGGCGGCGAAGCAGTGAGCCTCTGGCGGAACGACCGAAGCCGCGGCATCCCTGACCGCGGCCGCCACCTTTGAATCGTCCCGCACGAACAGCCCGCCACCCTGGTCCTCTACGACTAGTGACCAACCGGGGTGCGATCGCATCAAGTTGAAAGTTGGAAAAGCTTTGCTCACCAATGCGAGATCCGGACGGGGCTCGCGGACGAGCAACGCGTCCCAATCGCCCAGGCCCAGCGTGAACTGTTCGTTGATGCCGTAGGCCTCGGCGCCGTAGACCGTTTCCCGCCTGGGATCCATCGACACCTGCAGTCCGGGGCCGAGGGTATCGAGCACGAATCCACCCCAGTCGAAGAACGTCGCGATTCGCCCCGTTGCACCCGCCGCTTTGAGCGTCGTGACGGCAGCCATTGGATAGTGCTGTGCCTCGACCGTAATGCACCGGATGCGAGGGACGCTGAAGGCGAAGAGGAGCGCCGCTTCCAGAAACAGAACCGACACCACAGGCCAGCGCCACGGCGGACCGTCGTGGCGAGCCACGCCCGCTGGCCAGCGCGCTGCCACAACGTCATGGACGTGCCGCACCATGGCGGGACCGGCAAGCACCGCCGTCGCCAGAACGAAGAACGGCAGATGACGACGGGCCAGAAGGGGGGCCAGAGCCGTCGACGCGACCACCACAATCGCCGGCACTCGCGGCCGCCACCGCCCGCTGCACCCCAGCACGGCGAACAGCAAGGCGGTGCCGTAGAGGACGCCTTCGAGGCCGGCAAACTCGATCGGATTCCACTCGGTCAGCTCGGGGCGGGCAGAAACGGCTCCGCGCAGGAACTCGAGGATCGCTGGTCCCCACGGGTTCACGATGAGCGCGGCGAACGACGCGAGCACCTGAAGCACGCCGAGTCGCGCGGACGTGCCTGTGAAGAGCGACACGCATCTCTCCGCGACCCACCAGGCGATCACCACCGCAAGTCCAGTGAGGACCGCCCCGTGCAGGTTGACCC
>JBKPMA010000493.1:0-6813 GCA_046731935.1 Acidobacteriota bacterium | reverse complement strand
ATGCCTGGTCGAGTGGTCGGTCCACGCGTCTGATCCTGCACGCCACAGGGGCAAGCGCACTGCCATCCCATCGTGCAGATTTGCGCCTGTTTTCACGTGCGGCGAACCATCAGCGTTCGCTCCCGTCGCGAGGTGTTCGATTCCGAACAGCTGGTCGAGGGCCAGCCGACAGTCCTTCTGTGTGTCGAATCAAGGGTTTGGAGAGATTGCATCGGCCGGCGAACCGACACCGCCGTCGGCAAACCGACAGGCGTGCCGACGGCAGACTCGCGAAAATGTGCCTGTTTTCACGATTGCACACCACCACACGCACCGGCGCGGCTCGGCACCGGGGTTGCGAGCGGGTATCTTTGTGACCCGGCGACGGCGCGACGCGAAGGCGCCCCCCTCGAATTCTGCCCTCGCGCGTTCATTGCCCGTCCTCGTCCCGACCATCCTCGTCGTTTCCGCCCTCGTGATTGGCGCCGTCCTTCTGGCGATGACGGGCGTGCCGGCGTTTCGCGCGCTGCGAGTCGATCGCGATACGCCGCTTCAATGGCTTCTCTGGGTGAGTACCCTCGCGCTGTCCGCCGCGGCACTCGTCATTGCCGCGCTCGTTCGAGATCGCGTACGCGCGCGAGAAGATGCGATCGCGCGCAGCGCCGAACACCGCGCGTCGCTCGAAGACGACCGTGCGCTCATCGCCGCCCTCGGCGCCTCGCGCAGGATGAGTGAAGAGCGTCTGCGCGCGAGCGAGGCCCGCTTTCGTCTCGCCGCAGAGTTCGGCTCGGACCTGATCTACGAATGGGATCTCGACCACGACACGGTGCACCGCTTTGGCCGGGTGACGGAAATGCTCGGCGACAAGATTCCGGAAATCATCGAGCACCGCACGACGTGGGAGCAGGCGATTCACGCCGACGACCGCGCGCGTGTGCTCGCGGCGGTTCAACGCCACATCGACACCGGCGATCCCTATCGAGAGCAATATCGCATCGTGACCCGCGACGGGCAGGTCCGGATCTGGACCGACCGCGGAGCCGTCCAGCGCGACGCACACGGCCAGGCACGCACGTGGCTCGGGGTCACCACCGATGTGACCGAGCAGGTACAGCTCGAAGAGCGGATGCGGCAGTCGCAGAAGATGGAATCGGTCGGACAGCTGGCCGGTGGCGTGGCCCACGACTTCAACAATCTGCTGCAAGTGATCCAGGGCTATGCCCTGCTGGCCGCCGACGAGCAGCTCACCTCCGTCGAGCGTCAGACGAATCTCAACCAGGTGCTCGATGCGGCAGAACGTGCGGCGCAGCTCACCCGGCAGTTGCTGGCCTTCGCGCGGCGCCAGCCGATGCAGTCCACGGCCATCAATCTCGTGGATCTCGTGACGCCGCTGCTGAAAATGATCAAGCGGTTGATCGGCGAGCACATCACCGTGGACTTCACGGTCGAAGGCGAGACCGGCCCCGTCCGCTGCGATCGCGCACAGATCGAGCAGGTCCTCGTCAACCTGTGTGTGAACGCCAGGGATGCGATGCCCGATGGCGGCAGACTGGCAATCCGTGTGAGCGACGCGGTCGTGACCGAGCTCGAAGCGCGACGGCGTCCGGGCCTGCACGCCGGACGATACGTCGAGCTCCGCGTCAGCGACAGCGGCACCGGGATGCCTGAGGCCACGCGCCGACGCGTGTTCGAGCCCTTCTTCACGACCAAGCCCGAAGGCCGCGGCACAGGACTGGGGTTGGCGGTGGTCTACGGCACGGTGAAGCAGCACGAAGGCTACATCGACGTCGCGAGTACCGAAGGGCGCGGGACGACGGTGACCGTCCTTCTGCCGAGACGAGCCGGTCTGTCGGCGCCAGCCGTTCTTCCGGACCGGCATGCGTCACCGGCGCGCGATCGCGAAATGATCCTGCTTGCCGAGGACGAACCGAACGTGCGGCGTCTTGGTGAGACCGTGCTGAGCGCTGCCGGATATCGCGTCATGACGGCTGAAGACGGGCAGCAGGCGGTAAACCTCTTCCACACCCATTCGAACGAGCTCACTCTCGTGATCCTCGACGTCGTCATGCCCGGGATGGGCGGACGGGATGTCGCGGAGACGATCGCGGCCGCACGTCCCGAGCTGCCCGTGCTGCTGTGCAGCGGCTACCCTGGAACCTCGGCGGACGGCCGTCCTTTGTCTCCACGCTGGGCGTTTCTTCAGAAGCCCTGGCAACCAGGGGATTTATTGGCACGAGTGCGTTCGCTGATTGAGGCCCGGCCCGCCTGATTGACACTGCGCGCCACATACGCGCACTACATGACGTGTATCTATCGGGAAGATAGGTACTTGCCTGCCAATCCATCCGATTCACACATGGTCTCAATGAGACCTTTCTATTTTCTTTCTGACCTCATTTGCTGCATAACTGAGACTTCACCGGCGCGATTCTGACGGGCTCGAACCGTGAGCGGCGGAGCACTTCCCAGGAGCAGCGGTGTATGGGTGGAGATGATGGAC
The DNA here is from genome assembly GCA_046731935.1 of Acidobacteriota bacterium. Taxonomy (GTDB): domain Bacteria; phylum Acidobacteriota; class Vicinamibacteria; order Vicinamibacterales; family JAENWD01; genus CAVUPP01. The sequence continues at coordinate 4,334 of JBKPMA010000493.1, read as the reverse complement.
AGCGGCCTCGCTCGCAGGGTCTCTACGACTCGCAGTTCGAGCACGACTCGTGTGGCGTCGGCTTTGTCGTCGACATCAAGGGGCGCCCGTCGCACCGCGTCATCGAGCTCGGCATCCAGCTGCTCGTCAACCTGCTCCATCGCGGCGCCTGTGGCTGCGAAGCCAACACGGGAGATGGCGCCGGCATTCTGATCCAGATGCCCGACCGCTTCCTGCGGAAGGAAGCGCAGGCACTCGGCTTCGCGCTGCCCGGAGCCGGTGACTACGGCGCGGGTCTCGTGTTTCTGCCGCGCGACCCCGCCGAGCGCCACGTCATCGAGACGCTGATCCGGCGCATTCTCGACGAAGAACAGCTCACGCTCCTCGGCTGGCGCGACGTCCCCACCGACGACTCCATGATCGGGGCGCGGGCGGTCGCGTCGGAGCCCGTGTTCCAACAGCTCTTCGTGGGACGCGGCAAGCGCTTCCCGTTCGAAGCCGATCCCGAACAGGCCCGCGTGCGTCTGGAGCGTAAGCTCTATGTCGCGCGAAAGCGGATCGAGCACGCGGTCGATCAGCTCACGCTGTCAGAACGCCATCTCTTCTACATCGTCAGCCTGTCGTCGCGCACGCTGACTTACAAAGGGATGCTGACGGCGGATCAGATTGCACCCCTCTTCAAGGATCTCAGCGATCCCGACATGATGTCGTCGCTGGCGCTCGTGCACCAGCGTTTCAGCACCAACACGTTCCCGTCCTGGCCGCTGGCGCACCCGTATCGCTACGTCGCCCACAACGGTGAGATCAATACGCTGCGCGGCAACATCAACTGGATGCGGGCGCGTGAGGGCCTGCTCGAGTCGTCCGCGCTTGGCGAGGATCTCGCCAAGGTCCTGCCGATCATTCGCGAAGGCGGCAGCGACACCGCCACGTTCGACAACGTGCTCGAGTTCCTCGTCATGACGGGCCGCTCGCTCCCGCATGCGGTGCTCATGATGATCCCGGAGCCCTGGAGCGGGCACGAGAGCATGAGCGCGGAACGCAAGGCGTTCTACGAGTACCACTCGTCGCTGATGGAACCGTGGGACGGTCCGGCATCGATTGCGTTCACGGACGGGACGGTCATCGGCGCCGTGCTGGACCGCAATGGCTTACGGCCATCCCGGTACTACGTCACGACTGACGATCTCGTCGTCATGGCGTCGGAAGTCGGTGTGCTCGACATCCCGCCGGATCAGATTCGGGTCAAAGAGCGCCTCCATCCCGGCAAGATCTTCCTCGTCGACACGGCCCAGGGCCGCATTGTCGGCGACGACGAGATCAAGAGCGGCCTGGCCGCCGCCGAACCCTATGGCGCGTGGCTCAAAGAGCATTTGATCGACATCGAGGATCTGCCGCCCGCTCCGTATCTGCCCGAGGCGGATCACGCGACCGTGCTTCGGCGGCAACAGGCGTTTGGCTACACGCACGAGGATTTGCGTCTCATCCTCGGCCCGATGGCCAAGCAGGGCGAAGAGCCGATCGGATCGATGGGCACCGACACGTCACTCGCGGTGCTCTCGAACCGACCGCGGCTGCTGTACGACTACTTCAAGCAGCTCTTCGCGCAGGTGACGAATCCGCCGCTCGACGCGATCCGCGAGGAACTGGTCACGTCGATGGGATCGACGATCGGTCCCGAGGGCAACCTGCTCGATCCACGGCCGGAGTCGTGCCGGCAGATCGTGATCAAGTATCCGGTCATCAGCAACGACGAGCTGGCGAAGCTGCGTCACATCGAGCGCGACGGCTTCAAGACGCTGACGCTCCCGATGCTGTACGACCCGGCGGAAGACGGCCCTGGGCTCGAACGCGCCATGGAAGATCTGTGTCGGCGCGCCAGCGACGCCGTGAAGGCCGGCTTCACGATCCTGGTCCTGTCCGACCGCGGGGTCAGCGTCGAAGCCGCGCCTGTGCCGAGTCTGCTGGCCACGGCTGGCGTCCATCATCATCTGGTCCGCGAAGGATCGCGGACGAAATGTGCGCTGGTCGTGGAATCCGGCGACGCACGCGAAGTGCACCACTGCGCGCTGCTCCTCGGCTACGGCGCGGGCGTGGTCAATCCCTACCTGGCGTTCGAGACGCTGGACGACATGATCCGGCAGGGTCTGCTGCCGGGTGTCGATCACAAGAAGGCCGTCTCGAACTACATCAAAGCGCTCAACAAGGGCATCCTCAAGGTGATGTCCAAGATGGGCATCTCGACGCTGGCCAGCTATTGCGGCGCGCAGATCTTCGAAGCCCTCGGGCTGTCGAAGGCCTTCGTGGATCGCTATTTCACCTTCACGCCCACCCGGATCGAAGGCGTGGGTCTCGAGGTGATCTCTGAGGAGGTCCGGCGCCGGCACGAACGTGCGTTCCCGCGGCGGCCGTCCACCGAACCCGACCTCGACTGGGGCGGCGAGTATCAGTGGCGGCGGGACGGTGAGCACCATCTCTTCAACCCGGACACCGTCTTCAAGCTGCAGCACGCGACGCGAAGCGGCCAGTACGGCATCTTCAAGGAATACTCACGCCTGGTAGACGATCAGGCCGAGCGTCAGGCGACGCTGCGCGGCCTGATCCAGCTGCGGAGCGCACGCACGCCGATTCCGCTGGACGAGGTCGAGCCCATCGAGTCGATCATCAAACGCTTTTCGACCGGCGCGATGTCGTACGGCTCGATCAGCGCCGAGGCGCACGAAACGCTCGCGATCGCCATGAACCGGATGGGCGCCAAGTCGAACACCGGCGAAGGCGGCGAAGATCCGTCGCGCTACACGCCTGACGCCAACGGCGATCTGCGCCGAAGCGCCATCAAGCAGGTCGCGTCCGGCCGCTTTGGCGTGACGAGCGAATACCTCGTCAATGCGGACGACCTGCAGATCAAGATGGCGCAGGGCGCGAAGCCTGGCGAGGGCGGTCAGCTGCCCGGCCACAAGGTCTATCCCTGGATCGCCAAGGTGCGGTACGCCACGCCCGGCGTGGGCTTGATCTCTCCCCCGCCGCATCACGACATCTATTCGATCGAAGACATCGCGCAGCTGATTCACGATCTCAAGAACGCCAACCCGCGCGCGCGGATTCACGTGAAGCTCGTCGCCGAGGCCGGCGTCGGCACCGTGGCCGCGGGTGTGGCCAAGGCGCACGCGGACGTCGTGCTCATCTCGGGCCACGATGGCGGCACCGGCGCCTCGCCGCTCACGAGCATCAAGCACGGCGGCGTGCCGTGGGAGCTCGGTCTCGCCGAAACCCAGCAGGTCCTTCGTCTCAACGGCCTGCGCGACCGCATCGTCGTGCAGGTGGACGGCCAGATGAAGACCGGCCGCGACGTCGTGATTGCCGCGCTCTTGGGTGCCGAGGAATTCGGATTTGCAACGGCGCCGCTCGTCGTGTCCGGCTGCGTGATGATGCGCGTGTGCCATCTGAACACGTGTCCGGTCGGCATCGCCACGCAGGATCCGGAGCTCCGGAAGAAGTTCACCGGCCAGCCCGAGTTCGTCGTGAACTTCTTCAACTTCATCGCGCAGGAAGTGCGGGAGCTCATGGCGCAGCTCGGGTTCCGCACGCTCGAGGAGATGATCGGGCGAGTCGACCGGCTCGATGTGCGGCGTGCGATCGAGCATTGGAAGGCCGAAGGACTCGACCTGTCGCAGATCCTTTTCGATCCGCCTTCGGTACCGGCGGACTCACCGCGCCGTCGCATGATCGCTCAGGATCACGGCCTGGATCGTGCGCTGGACGTAGAGCTGATCGAGGCGTGCCGTCCCGCCCTCGAGAGCGGCGAAATGGTGGATCTGGCGCTCGACATCCGCAACGTGCACCGCACGGTCGGAACGATGCTGGGCTACGAGGTGACGAAACGGTACGGCGGACAGGGACTGCCCGACGACACGATTCACCTGCACTTCCGGGGATCGGCGGGTCAGAGCTTTGGCGCGTTCGTGCCGCGCGGCATCCGCCTGACACTCGAGGGCGACGCGAACGACTACATCGGCAAGGGCCTGTCGGGTGGACGGATCGTCGTCTATCCGCCGCGTGAGTCTACGTTCAAGCCCGAAGAGAACATCATCGTCGGCAACGTCGCACTCTACGGTGCGACCAGCGGCGAAGCGTTCGTGCGCGGCGTTGCCGGCGAGCGGTTTGCCGTGAGGAACAGCGGCGCGCAGGCGGTTGTCGAAGGCGTTGGCGATCACGGCTGCGAGTACATGACCGGCGGCAGCGTCATCGTGCTGGGCAAGTCGGGGCGGAACTTCGCCGCAGGGATGAGCGGCGGCGTCGCCTACGTGTTCGATGCCGACGGCACGTTCCCGAAGCGGGCGAATACGGGCATGGTG
>JBKPMA010000492.1:0-2924 GCA_046731935.1 Acidobacteriota bacterium | reverse complement strand
GGGCTCCCCGTTTTCGCGCCAGCGCTCGGGAATGCGATCTTCGCGGCCACGGGCCGCCGGCTGCGGACGCTGCCGTTTGGAAGTACGTTGACGAAGGTCAAGAGTTAGTGGAGATGCAGATTCCGTTTACCTCGCTTCCCGCCGACGCGCGTCTGTGGATCTTCGCGGCGGCACGCCCTCTGAACGACGCCGAGCAGCAGCGGCTGCTCGGCCTCGTGGACGCGTTCCTGGACCGCTGGACCGCTCACAACCACCCGCTCACGAGCGCGCGCGAGCTCCGGTACGGCCAGTTCCTCTTCGTGGCGGTGGACGAATCGTCCGCCGGCGCGTCGGGATGTTCGATTGATGCCATGGTCCGCTCGATGAGCGCCCTCGAACAGGAATTGGGCGTCGAGCTCGTCAACCACGGTCCGGTGCTCTATCGCGCGAACGGTCAGATTGTCCGCGACGACCGGCCGGCGTTTGCCGAACGTGCGCGGCGCGGCGAAGTGTCTCCAGACACCGTCGTGTTCAACAACACGCTGACCCGCGTGGCTGACGTCCGCGACGGCCGCTGGGAAGTGCCGGCGCGGGACTCATGGCACCGGCGCGCGTTCTTCAACAGCAGTCCAGCCTGACGCGTTCGCCAACGGCCGTGCACAGGCTCAGCCGCGTCCTCGCAGTCGCGGCTGCCCTGGCCGCGATTGCCGCGGCCGGTGTGTCTCTCCATGCTGGCGACGCCCCCGTTGTCATTACCAACGTCACGGTCCTCGCCGGCGACTCGCTCGAGCCGCAGCCCGCATCGGTGGTCGTCACCAACGGACGGATCCAGGCAATCGTGCCTGGCCGCGTCCCCGCAATCCCGAACGCCGCCATCGTAGACGGCCACGGAGGCTACCTCGTTCCGGGGTTCATCGACATGCACGCACATCTCATGGTGCCGAGGTGTGCGCCCGGTCCGGACGGAACCACGTTCGATCGCGCGGTGTCGGAGCATATGCTGTCGGTGTTGCTCGATTTCGGCATCACGTCCGTGCGGAGCCCGGCGACGCCGACGATTGCGGGCCTCCACCTGCGCGACGATCTGAATGCGGGACGCGTGCTCGGTCCACGGGCGCAGGCGTCCGCAGAACTGATCAACGACGCGTCGCTGTCACCAGAGGCGCTCCGCAGCCTCGTACGAGGTCTGATCCCCTTTCATCCTGATTATCTCAAGGTGTATTCCCGGCTCAGTCCGGACGCCGTTGCGACCGTCGTCGACGAGGCACACGCGCATGGGGTGCCTGTCATCGGCCACCTGGGACAGACCTCATGGCTGGAAGGCGCGCGGGCGGGAATCGATTTCCTGACGCACGCCGCCGATTGGTCTGCCGGCACATTGCCTCTCGAGAGACGGCAGCAGTATGCCGACGCGATCGCACAGCGGGGCGCGCTCCGGGCGCGCATCGACTGGCTCGAGCTGCTCGATCTGCAAGCTCGAGAGGTCCACGACACGATCGCCGAAGTCGCACGGCGCGGCATCTCCATCGACCCGACGCTCATCGCCTACGACACGAAGTTCGCAGGTCCCCACGGCGGAGCGTACCGCGACGATCCATTTGCGGACGTGGTCCCGGAGATGCTCGAGGACTGGAAGACGTGCTCGCATCTCACCGACGACTGGACGGCAGATGACTACCGCCGATGGCACGCTGCCGTTCCGACGCTCCATGCGTTCGTGCGCGCACTCGGTCAGGGAGGTGTCACGCTGACGACAGGCACGGACGTGACCAATCCCTGGGTGATTCCGGGTCAGAGCCTCCATCAGGAGTTCGAGCTGCTCGTTCATGCGGGGTTCACGCCTCGAGACGTTCTGCACATGACCTGGACGAACGCGGCGCGCTCGCTTCGCCGGCAGGACGTGGGCCTCATTCAGCCAGGACGCCGGGCGGATCTCGTTCTGCTGCGCAGCAATCCGCTGGCGGACATCCGGAACACGCGCTCGATCGTCTGGGTCATGAAGGACGCGCGGATCGTCTCGTTCGGTCCGCATCGCGTGCAGCGATCGACGACGCCTGCATCTTCCACGCCGTAGCCGCTGTTGAATCGCCGGCGCGCAGACGGTACAGTTGGCGCGCCCCAGATGGAGGTCGCGCGTGATTGCGGTGGTCTGGCAGTTTGACGTACTGCCCGGAAAGAACGACGAATTCGAGGTGCTCTACGGCGCCGATGGTCCGTGGACCGCGCTCGGCCGCCGGAGCCGCTCGTTCCTTGGCAGCTCGTTCCTCAAGGATCTGGCGCAGCCGTCGCGTTACCTCGTGATCGAATACTGGAGCGAGATGGTGGTCTACGAGCGCCATCACGCCGATTTCGAAGACGAAGTGCAGCGGCTCGAGCAGCAGCGTCAGGCGCTGCTCAAACAGTCGGTTCCGCTTGGCTTGTTCAACGCGCTCAACGTCCCGGATCGCGCGGGCCCGACGTGGTCGCAACGGAGCGGACGACACGAAGTGGTGCGACCAAACGCTGAGGATTGACAATGACGAATGCGGATTGACGAATGACGAATGCGCAGTCGTTTCGTCATCGTGTCAATCGGCTCAGCGAGCCACTCCCGAACGGCACTTGCGTTGGCGTCCCCGGTCTCCGGCGAGCTGACGCTCGAAACCGCGCCTGTCGTCCGCTCGGATTGCGACCTGCCGCAGCGCGCCACCGGCCACAAGGAGTGGCCGGCGTCGGCAATCCTCACTCCCTTCGGCGTGGTTTCGGACTGACGCCCGTCGCGTCACTCGCAGTCGGCCGGCGCCGCCAACGCAAGCGCCGTTCAGGAGTCGCTTGGTGTGTTCTCTCGGTGCAGTGACGATTGCGGATTGACGCCAGCCGCCTAGGTCAAGCGCTTCGCGGGTTCAGACGTGCGCAGCGCCGCGGCGTAGACGGTTATCTGGACATCCGCGCCGACCTGTCCTATC
>JBKPMA010000491.1:0-6762 GCA_046731935.1 Acidobacteriota bacterium | reverse complement strand
CGCCGAATCGCCTGTCGATGTTCCCCGCCTGCTGCGCGTCCTCCGGCTCTCCCTGCTCGTACCTGCGATCCAAGCGGTGTCAGCGCTCGCGAGGATTCTTGACGGGCCGCTCCCGTACCAGAGCGGGCCTGCGGTAGCAATGCTCGATGAGTTCATCGACGCGATGCGCGGCCGAATCGAGAGGTTCGTGGATGGCGATCTCGCGGCGCGGCACCTTTGGGAGCTCATCGACCTGTTGTCTGCGAACATCCGCGGCATCGTCGCCGCCGGCCTCGAAGCCTCCGACGATTTTCGCAGCCTCGACGAATGGAACTACATCGACTGGCTGCGGATGAATCGGATCGGGGAACGGACGCTGAACAATCCGATCATCCGCGGTGCTCACGATCTGGGATTTGCGTATCGGGACGGGGATCCGAGAGACCCGCAAATCGCCGCCGGGCAGGCGATCAGTGCCGGATGCCGCTTCTTTTTTATGTACAAGGGCGCGTTGTTCTGGCGGATGAAAGCCGGCATGGGCGATGTGGTCTTTGCGCCGATGTACCTCGCGCTTCGCAACCGGGGCGTGCGGTTCCGGTTTTTTCATCGCCTCGACGAGATCCAGTTGGACGCGGCGGATCAGGGCGTCAGCGCGTTGAAGTTCTGCCGACAGGTGCCGCTGAAGACGAGCGATCCTGAGGCGCCGACGAACTACGAACCCCTGATCTCGGTTGATGGCCTGCCCAGCTGGCCGCGAAGGCCGCTCGACGACCAGTTCGACTTCGACAACGGCAGACGCGCCGAGTATGAGAGGCTCGTCAAAAACGACGAACAGCAGGTGAACTTCGAGTCGATCTGGTGCAGCTGGCCTCCCGCGGACCACAAGACCTACACGGTCGGCGATGGTCGCGACTTCGACAAGGTGATCGTCACCGTGCCGGTTGCCGCCCTCGCCCGCGTCTCGCAGCAGGTCGCCAACTCCGGCTACGAGGGTGTCGGACCGCGGTGGAAGGACATGCTCGAACGACTGGAGACGGTTGCCACGCAATCGGTCCAATTGTGGGTCAACTGCGAAACCTCGCGTCTCGGCTGGCCACATGGTCAGGTGAGCTTCTCGGCGTTCGTCCACCCCTTCGACACCTGGGCCGATCTGTCGCATCTGATCGAGGTTGAAGGGCCAGGATCCAGGAAAGAGAACACGCCCCGTGGGGTTCACTACTTCTGCAGTACCCTGCCGGACGCACAGATTCCGGCGCCTCTTCGCGATGCAGTCAAGCGCGCCCGGCATGATCTCGGGGAACACCTCGCCGAGGCGCCGCACTATCTCGGCGAACTGCAGGACATCGTGCGCGAGAACGCGAGGTACTTCCTTGACGACTGGATCTTCCAGTTGTGGCCTGACGCTGTCTATCGCTATCCGACCGCATTCAAGTGGGACGAGTTTCTTGTGGATCCCGGAAATCGGTCTGGCGCCGAGCGCCTGAAGGGTCAGCACATCGTCGCCAACGTCGATCCGTCGGAGCGGTACACACTGAGCCTGCCTGGCACTACCCAGTACAGGCTGCGGCCAGATGAGGAAGTGGTGCCACGGCTCCACGTTGCTGGTGATTGGACGGACTCGGGACTGAACATCGGTTGTGTCGAGGCAGCCGTGATGTCAGGACGGCTAGCGTCGGCCGGGATCACTGGCTATCCGGACAAGAGGATGATTCCCGGATTGTGCAGGCCCACGGATCGCGTGACTGAAATGCAGGGAGGCTACTGATGGCTGGCGCTAAAGAGGGCAAAAGCGGTGCGTCCGATTCGGGCCGCCAGACCACGCGGAGAGGGCCACGGCGGCGAACGCGCTTGAACCTGGGGATCCCGTTCATCCCGCTCGATGACTTCCTGAACCAGGCCGAAAGCACCGTGGCCCTGGGCTACGGAGTGCTCGAGGACGTGGTGAAGGAAATCCAGGCGGGCTACAAGATCGCCAAAGACTACAACGAAGAGCGTAATAAGACCGATCCGGACCACAAGAATCCCCCGCCACCGATTCCGTGGGAGCTGGTTGTCGAGCGTCTTCAAAACATCAACACGTTCACGCTGAGAGCGATGCAGGAAGGGAACAGGATTTTTCTCGACTCCGCCGCGTCCGGCATGAACGCGACGAAGAATCTGGCAGATACGCTGGCTAAAGCCCGCCAGGACGCAGACGAGGCTGTGCCGGTGCTGGCGGGACCCGTGTTCGACGATCCCGTGAGCCTGAAGGTCTTTCCCGGGCTGGCGCCAGGGGTGCAGACCTTCCGGAAGCGTCACCGTGGACTTGCGCGATTGAGGATTGTCCCCGAGGTCACCAAACTGGTGCAGCTCGGTAAAAACGCGACGGGCTCGATCACGGTGAAGAGCGCGACATTCGAGCCATCGAGGGAAAAAGGCGAAGAAGACATCAACATCCTGAGCATCGATATCGGTAACGTCGACAGTGGCCAGGAACCGGGAGCCTACGAAGGACAGGTCATCGCGTCCAACTTCCAGTTGCTCATTGCGATTCTCCGAATCGAGGTCGGCGCGTATGCACCAGAGCAGGAGACCCGCCAGGCCCACGCTGCGGCCGGATCGGAAGCCCGTCAATCGCGCTCGCGTGGCCCGTCCAAGCGCTGAGGGGGAGCCCGCGCTCGTCACCGCTAGGATCGCGAAGTACGGCGCGCTCACACGAGCGCGGCTGAACGAATACCTGCCCGATCAAGAGCCGCGAAAGTACCTCTACGACCTGGTAGCCGCCTATCCGGAGCGCGCGAGCGGCATGCTGCGCCCCGCGCTGCTCATCGCGGCGGCGAAGGCGTTTGGCGCCGAGGAACACGAAGCGCTCAATACCGCCGCCGCCGTGGAGCTGATGCACAACGCGATGCTCGTGCACGACGACATCGAGGATCTGAGCGAGCTGCGTCGCGGCGCCCCGAGCCTGCATCGCCGCGCAGGCGTGCCGCTCGCCATGAACGCCGGCGACGCGCTGAGTCTGCTCTGCTTCCAGCCGCTGCTCGCCAACGCCTCGACGCTTGGGATCGCGATCACGCTGAAGCTTCTCGAGGAGGCGCTCGAGACGATGTTTCAGTCGGTCGAAGGCCAGGCTTGGGAGCTGGGCTGGCGCGCCGACCACGTGTACGACCTCGATACGTCTGATTACCTGCGCATGATCACGAAGAAGACGGCGTGGTACACGGCCATCTTCCCGTGCCGCGCGGGGGCGCTGATCGGCACGAAGCAGGAGCTGGACCGCGACCAGTTCGTCCAGTTCGGCTACTTCCTCGGCGCCACGTTTCAAATCCAGGACGACATCCTCAACGTCGCCGGCGATCGCGCCACGTACGGCAAGGACTTCGGCGGCGACATCGTCGAAGGCAAGCGTACGTTGCACCTGATCCATCTGTTCAAGAACGCTGCGCCCCGTGATCTCGGGCGCCTCAAGGAGTACTTCGAGCTGCCCTACGCCGCGCGCCGCAACGAAAGCGTGACGTGGATTCTGCGGCTCATGGCGAAGTACGGCAGCATCGACTTTTCGCGATCCTGCGCCCGGAGGTACGCTGGCGCCGCGCTGTTCGAGTTTTCCCGCGCGTTCGGAGAGGCCAGCGAATCCGAAGATGGCCGCTTCATCGAAGCGCTCGTCCTCTACGCGCTCGAACGGAAAGTGTGACGACGTGTGTGCGTTGAAGTGCGAGCGCGACGAGGCGATGAACGCACTGGCGTTGCGCGTGTTGTCGTCGAGCTCCAGCCCGTTCGCGTGTCTCGATGCCGGGCAACTGGACGCTCTGCTTCAACGAATGCCCGCCTGGGAGTACGTCAAGGACGAATTTCTGATCAGGATGGGCGATCCCGGCGACGACCTCGTTGTCATCTTGAGCGGATCGGCACAGGCGTTCATCCATCGAAACGCCGCCGATCGCACCATCGTGGGCTCCTTCGCGCCAGGGGATATTGTCGGTGAAATCGCCGTGCTCACCGGCGAGGCCAGGACCGCCGACGTCATCGCCCAGACCAACGTCCGCGCGCTTCGGCTCGCCGCCGCCGATTTCTACGCCCTCGCACATCTCCATCCGGAGATCCGCGTTCTCCTGACGAACATCGTCGCCGATCATCTTGGTCAAGCGACGTTCGACGGCCTCGGCGGCAAGACGATCCGCGGCTATCAGGTGCGGAGACGTATCGCGCGCGGCGGGATGGGAATTGTCTACGAAGCGGCGCGTCTCGACAACGGCGACACGGTCGCACTGAAGATGATGAACCACCGCTTGCTGTATCGGCCCGGTGCCGTGCAGTGGTTCAGAGATGAAGCGGATGCGCTCGGGCGCCTGCGCCACCCATCCATCGCCAGGCTCTACGAGCATTTTGCCGCATACGGCACGCAGTTCCTCGTCATGGAGTACTGCGAAGGCCCGACACTCGCCCAGGTGCTCGAGGAGTGTGGCTGGCTCGACGAAGACGTGGTCAGGTCGATCGTGGGGCAGCTCGCCGAAGCGCTCCGGTATATCCATTCGCGCGGATTGATTCATCACGACCTGAAGCCCTCGAACGTCATCGTGGGCCCGTCCGGGCTCATCAAGCTCCTGGATTTCGGACTCGTGCGACCGGATCCGACAGTCGCCGTGGCCGCGGAGTTCAGTTCGGTGACCAGCGAACCAGCGCTGCTCGGGACGCCACAGTACATGGCTCCCGAACAGTTCGGCTCCGGCGCCGTGGACCGGCGCATCGACCTCTACGGTCTCGCATGCGTGGCCTATGAAGCGCTGGCGGGGCGACCTGTCGTGAGATCGCGAGATTTCATCGAGGCCCTTGGAGAAAAGCTTCGGTTCGTGCTTCCGCCACCTCATGGCATCGGACGCGGAGTGAGCCAGAACATGCACGCGCTTCTCGTGCGCGCGCTCGATCCCCACCCGGAAATGCGAACGATCGATCTCGAGGCGTTGAGCGAATGGGCTGCCCCGGTCAGCCTTCCGGCGCGGGGAGCATGGGCCGTGTCAGACTCTGCGACCACTACTGGCGATACCGACCCACCCATAGCATGACCGGCCGCTTGCCCACCGCGCGACGGCGCTCAGTACCGTGCTGAGTATCGGGCGTCGGGCGCCGCCGCCCATCTGCTATCCTCGCACCGCGCTTCGATGACGCATCTGCGATTCCTGCCACGCGCTGCCGTGGACACGCTGCTGCTGGCGGGCTATGGCGGCGCCGTTTTCGTCGTCTCGGCCGTCATGCTCTGGGGCCTCGGCCCACCCCTGGTCCTGACGTTCTTCTCCGATCGCGGTCCCGACCGATCCACATACGTCGGCTTCGGTCTCTCCAACGACCGACAGTCATGGACTAGCTCGGAAACCTCGACCATCACGCTCGCTGATCTGGACCGCTCACGCGATCTCACGCTGACGATCACGGCGTCAGGCAGCAGACGACCGCATCCTCCGTTGTTGACCGTGCGCGCCGACGGGTACGAGATCGGCACGCACCAGCTCACTCGACAGTGGGACACATGGACGATGACGGTTCCGGCGCGCCGTCGAGACGGTCTGATGCTCACGCTAGCGGTGCCCGACGTGTATCGCGCCAATCCTGCTGACGTCGCGCGAGGCGCGCTCATCAGGCAGATCGTCCTGGCGCCGACCGGCTGGTGGTGGCCGCCGTTTCCGTTGCTCGTGACTGCCGCAGTGGCCGGAACTGCCTTGGGCGCGGCCTTCGGTCTCGTCGGTCTGTCGAGACTGCCAGCTCTGGTCGGTCTGCTGTTCGGAGCGGTCGTTTCAGCAGTTGTCGGCCATCAGGGCGTCGCAGCAGTGACACCCTGGAACGTACCGGCGACGTGGGCAGCACTCGCGGCACTCGCCGGGTCGGGCGTATTCAGGTTGGTCCATTGGATCCGCAGCGCCCGCGCACTCGAATCTACACCGCTCCTCCTCGACGTCGGACAGTACTTCGTCATTTCCTGTGCGCTGCTGTGGTTCAACCTGTTGTTCTGGCTCAACCCGGAAACTCCAGCGGGCGACCTGATCTTCCACGTGAATCGAGTCCGCCGCATAACGAACGGCGAGTACTTCTTCACCGAAGGCACGCCAGGCGGCTGGGCGCCCTATGCGGTCGGGTTCTACGTGATCGCCGCATGGTTCAGGCAGCAGACACTGTTCTGGCACTCGGGGAACACGCTGCACGTCATCGCGGCGATCGCCGATTCTGCAGCGGCATTCGTCCTGGCGTGCGGGATCCGGCGGGTGTGGCGGGCCCATGCCATCGCTCTGCTGGCGATTGTCGGCTTCAACAGCGTGTCAGCGGAGTTCCAGATTCACGCGGTCGGATACATGACGAACGCGTTTGCCCAGGCAATGTCGGTGCTGGCGCTGGCGGCTCTCACGATCTGGACGCCAGTCGTCGCGTCGGTCTGCGCGCTGCCATTGACCATCGTCGCCTTCCTCTCCCATACCGGCGCCTTCATCACGTTGAGTGTCATCTTCGTCACCTGCATCGGCGTGCTCGCCATGACGGGCACGAGCGAGAGCCGCCGTCTCGCGATCGGCATGCTGATCGTCCTCCTCGTCGCGTGGGCTGTCGCGATCGGCGTCTTCTACTCGCACTTCGGCGACGTGTATCGCGATCTGCTCACGCGCACGCGGCCAATCCCGGCAACGCTGCCGGTTCAGCGGGCCGAAGCGCACCAGACGATGTGGGTGCCGGGATGGCCCGCGCTGGTGCAGCGGTTGGCTGCGGTGCCCGGCTACGTGCACAAGTATCTGGGGTTCCCGCTGATCGTCCTCGGGCTCGCGG
>JBKPMA010000490.1:0-5912 GCA_046731935.1 Acidobacteriota bacterium | reverse complement strand
GCTTCGTGCTGCGTCCAGGTGAGATCGTGGGCTATCTCGGCCCCAACGGCTCGGGCAAGTCCACGACGGCGAAGCTCCTCACTGGCCTGCTGACACCAACGTCAGGACAGGTCCTGTTCGGCGACCGCGACATTCAGGGTGATCTCGTCGGCTTCAGGCGTCGCCTCGGGTACGTGCCGGAGGAGCCGCTTCTGTACCCGTTCCTCTCGGGACGCGAGTTCCTTCAACTCGTCGGGCGTCTTCGGGAACTGCCCGAAACGGTCCTCGTCAGGAAGATCGACGCCATGCTGGAGTTGTTCGGCCTCGGAGCGGCCGCAGATCAGTCGATCAGTGCCTACTCGAAAGGCATGAAGCAGAAGGTGCTCATCACGGCAGCGCTGCTCCACGACCCCGACGTCCTCATCCTCGACGAACCAGACTCGGGCCTCGACGTCACGATGACCGTGGTGCTTCGCCATCTCGTACAGACACTGGCGCGGCGCGGCAAGGCGGTCATGTACAGCTCTCACGTGCTCGATCTGGTCGAACGGCTCTGCTCGCGAATCATCGTGCTCAATCGCGGGCGGGTCGTCGCGGACGATACCGTGGACGGCTTGCGGCACTTGAAAGCGAGCGGTTCCCTCGAAGAGGTCTTCGGTCAGCTGGTACTGCGGCAGGATCCGGAACGGCTGGCGGCCGACATCGCGGACGTGGTGACGGCCAGTGCCTAGACGACTGCTCGTCGCACACTTCCTGCGGCAGCTGCTCGACAACGATCTCATCACGCCGGGGGCCGATCGGCATCACGCGCTCTCGGTGAGCGCGGCAGCGCTCGTCACCGCTGGAACGTTTCTCACGGTGGCGCTCTCGATCAAATACGCCTTCAATCCAGTGCCCTCGCCCGCCGAAACCGCGCTCGTCGCGTTGGACGATGTGTGCCTGATGAGCGGACTGTCGATGATCGTGTTGGCCATCGTGGCTCTCGCGTCGTGGGATCGACTGTCGCTCGACGCGCGAGACACGGCCATCATGGGCCCCTTGCCTGTGCCGCCCCGCGAGCTGGCCGCCGCGCAGCTCACGGCACTCGCACTGTTCGCCGCCGTCTTTTCTCTGGTCTTGAACGGCCTGCCATCCGTCCTGATGCCGCTCGTACGGGTATCCAAGCTCCACGTCAGCGGCCTCTCGATCCTGCAGCTCGTGGCGGCGCAGGCTGCCGCCACCATCGCAGCCGGGGTGCTGGGCTTCGTCGCAATCGTCGCCGTTCGCGAGACCCTCCGCCTGCTCGTTGGATCTCTCTGGGCGCGCGGGTGCTCAGTCGCCACCCAAACGGCGCTGGTCGTCATGACCGTGATCGCGCTGATCGGATTGCCGGCGGCGAGCCAGCATGTGGCCCGAGTGTGGGTCGAGAGCGACGCCAAAGGTACCGTCCCACCGCCCGTCCTGTTCGCAGCGCTGTGCGACTGGATTGGTGGCAGTGAGCTCGAACGGATGCCGCCGACGATGCCGCCGCCGGATTCGCCTGCCTACGAAGGCATTCTGCGGTTCGAGCGAAGGACGGCGGTACGGTATACGCAGACTCGCCCTCGATTGGCTGCCTTGGGCATGAGCGGCCTTCGCGCGCTTGGGACGATCACGCTCATAGCCCTCCTGACCTGGGGATGGCACAGCCGGCGCCTGCCGCAGGCGATGCCAGGCGGCGGACGCCGTCGGCGGCGCCGCTTCGGCCTGGATCTGTCGATCGCGAGACATCAAGTCACGCGCGCCGGGATCCAGCTGACGATGCAGACGCTCTCGCGCAGCACGCCGCATCGAGTCGTCGCGGCTGCGACTCTTGGCATCGCGGTCGCGGCGACGGCGATCTGCGTGCGCAGTCTGGCGCTCGGAGCGCCCGGTGCGGCAGGCGAGCTGACGCTCAGTGCGCTCGCGGCGCAAACGGTGTTCCTGCTCACCATACTCACGGGGACGTGGCAGGCGTGTCGTGTACCGGCGTCGCTCGTGGCGGCGCCGTCGTTTCTGCTCGCGTGGTCGGGCGATGCGGGGCGCTACGTCAACGGCGTCCGTCGAGCAGCCATGGCCGGCGGTATGGCGTCCGTGCTGCTGTTGTTGCCCTTGCACATTGTGATGTTCGGGCTCGTCACAGCGACCTGGCATGCCGTGTTCGGTCTGCTGATCGTGGGTGCCGTCTCAACCGTCCTCTTTTCCGAGGGCAACGGGCTTCCATTGGTGTCGCCGTACGAGCCCAGCGGAAACGTGGTGGGACTCGTGCCCATCTACCTCGCCGCCGCAGCGGTGGTCGTGTCCGGGTTCGCGTGGATCGAACGGGAGACCCTATCGACGACGGCTTCGTCGGCGGTTCTCGCGCTGGTGCTGGCGCTGGTGTGGGGAGGCCTCGCCTTCATGAACCGGGGCCATGACATGGCTGCCGCGCCCGAGGCGTATGAGAGCGCGTCAAACTGGGAGACTCAACATTTGAGCCTGAGTGAATGAGTCAGGACGGGTGACCCGAGTCGGCGGTGATGGTACTCTCTGGTTTGTCAGGAGGTCGTCACATGGAACGGCGCGACTTTCTCAAGTCCACCATGGCCGGCGCAGTGATGGCGTGGAAGACACCCACGTCAAGCGCCATCCCGCGGCGCGCCTACAAAGACGGCGTCACCATCTCCATCATCGGCTTCGGTGGCATCGTCGTTGTCGGCATGGACCAGCCGGCCGCCGATCGGATCGTGGCTGAAGCCGTTGAGCGCGGCGTGAACTACTTCGACGTCGCGCCGAGCTACTTCGACGGGGAGGCCGAGACGAAGCTCGGACCGGCCCTGAAGCCCCATCGCGGCTCATCGTTCCTGGCGTGCAAGACGATGGAGCGCGATGCGGCCGGTGCCAGACGCGAGCTCGAACAGAGTCTGGGACGATTGAAGACCGACCACTTCGACCTCTACCAGTTTCACGCCGTGTCGAAGCTGGAAGATGTGGAACGGATTACCGCGTCCGGCGGTGCGGCGGAGACGTTCATGAAGGCGCGCGAGGAAGGCAAGATTCGCTTCATCGGCGCGTCGGTGCACAACGTCGAGGCCGCCTTCGCGCTGATGGACCGCGTGCCGCTCGACTCGGTCATGGTGCCGTTCAATTTCGTGCTCGTGCAGGAGGGCGGCTTCGGTCCGCAGATCGTCGAGCGCGCCCGGCAGAAGGGCATCGCACGCATCGCACTCAAGTCGATGGCACACACGACGTGGCCTCAGCGGGAGCACGAGGCCTGGAAGAAGTGCTGGTACAAGCCCGTCGACGATCCGATGCTTGCGGAAAAGGCCGTCCGGTTCACGCTCGGTGAAGACTTCACGGCGGCGATTCCGCCGGGCGAGGAAGCGTTGTTCAGGATGGCGATGGATATCGCAGGCCGCTACCGGGCCTTGGGTGCCGCCGAACGGGAGGCGCTGCTGGCGTCGGCTAAAGGCGTGCACCCCATCTTTCACGCCTGATTCGGTTCACCGCGGCAGGTCGATACGCTGGGCCATTGTGTACGCGATCGGACGGCCGTTCCGCGTGGCCGGCCGGTAGCGCCAGGTGCTCGCGACTCCGACCAACATCTCGTCGTACACGGGGTGTGCCGACTCGAGAATCCGCGCGGTTACAACCGCTCCGCTCGTGTCGATGACCAGCTCCATCGTCGCGAACGCCCGCAGCGGCACCAACAGCTTGTCCGGCCACGGAGGCAACCTCCGGGACACGGCGACTGGCGGCACGATGAGGGGCGGCGTCACGACGGCGGGTGCCGGCACGGCGGCTGGTTGGCTGGCTGCGACGCTGGTCGGCGTGGGCGAGGGCGTCAGCCCGGAGCCTGGTCTCGTCGCTGGCCGCTCCAGTTTCTCAGCCGCGAGGCGCCCGAAGCCCTCGGCCAGCACGTTGATCTCACCAAGCGACGCGCCGCGCTCCACCACGTCGATGGTCTCGACGAGGCGGCCTACGACACGGAATTCATCGGCGGCCACCTGGTAGTCACCACTCTCGAATGCCGCGCGACCTCGGCGGTAGTGCTTTTCCACGACGTCCGGCAGCGTACGGCGCCGGGCAGCCTCGAACATCTGTCGCACTGAAGGCGACAGGCTCGCGGGGTCCGGCTGAAAGAGCGGGTCGCGCTCGACGAGCGTCGCGAAGGCGGCGGCCGCTTCCTGCTGCCGCCCGAGCGCCAGCAGGCAGAGCGCGCGGTACTCGTAGAGAACGGGCGGCGCGTCCGAACCGTCGATGCGGACCACCATGTCGAGCGCTTCCTGATACGAGGCGGACGTGTAGAGGTCGCGGACGGCGGCGACCGTGGCGTCCGAGCACACCGGCGCCTGCCCAGAGGGCCCGCTCGCCATGGCGATCAGCCAGACAACAACGATCAACGGCATCGCCTGATTCCTCGCGGCCGATGGGCCGCAGTCTTTCACGTTACTTCGACATGTCCACGCTGACGCGCGCCGGCGTGTCCGCGCGCACCAGCACCTGAACCCGTCGCTCACCGAGCTGCGGATGCTTGAACACGATATCGTGCCGGCCAATCCGCACGGGCACGTTGCCGAGCGGCGTTTCGCCGACGTGCGACCCGTCTACCCACAACTCGGCCCACGGCATCGCGTTGACGCTCAGAGCGCCTTGGGGCAGCTCCATCGGTACGCGCGTCGTCTTGCCCGCCACGACGTCGATGGTCCGGCGTGCGCGATATCCCACGTCCGTGTTGACGAAGTCGAGCACATGCGATCCCGACGCCATCATGACGCGCGCGACATTGCTCGACCCGACCAGATCGCCGTTCTCCAGGATCTCCACGGGAATGGGGCAGGCAACGACTATCCAGCCGGAGGATGCCGGAGACGTGACCGGTGGGGGTGCGGGGGCCGGTGCGGGTGTGGCGAACGCCACCGAGATCTCGGTCGTGCGGTCTTGTTCCACTTTGACCGCGTGCCGCTCGGTGATTCTTCCCTGGACGACGGCCACCTCGTGGAACCCCGGCTCGAGCTGTGCGAACGTCATTGGCGTGAGGCCGCGGTACTCGCCATCGAGCGTGATGGCTGCGCCGGGGATTGCGGTCGAGACGCGCAAGGCGCCCACAGCCACGCGATTCGGCGACGTCAGGAGCACGTGGAAGACATCACGCGCTCCGCGTGCGATGGAGACGGCCATCGTTTCTCGGCGGCCTCCGCTCGTGACTTCCACCGCGTGCGCGCCCGGGTCGAGCGCGACCTCGAGGGGGGTCACGCCGCGGTCCTGTCCGTCGATCGACACCTGCGCGTGAGGCACATCGCTCACGATGGAGAGCTGGCCCGTCACCGGCGCCGCGGCCGAGACCGGGGGGACAGCGCGCTGGGCCAGGACCACCAGGGTCACTCCGCCCGCGATGACCGCGGCGACCAGAACGAGCAGCAGGAGGCCCAGATGAAGCGGAACGGGGCGCGGATGCGGCGCTTTGACGGTGACGGGGTCCGTCGCCTGTGGTTCTGGCGACGGTGTACTCGGAGCGGGCTGGTCATCGCTATCGCGGGTATCGCCGATCCGCGCCAGCAGTAACTCGCGTAGCTCGGCAATGGAGATCCGTACGTCTCCCTCGGCAGGCACCGCCGTCCCCGCGGCAAACGTCGTGGTCGAGGATGTCTGCGATTCTTCTAAGCCGACGACATCGAGGCCTCCGGTCGGATCGGCATCCTCGCTTGGCAGCGGCGGAGGCTGACTCGGCGTGCGCAGTCGAGCTGCCGCGTTGACCTCGGGCCAGAAATCCTCGGCTGTCGCCGGTGGAAAAATTAAGGACTTGGCTTGCGCGGTGCGGGTCATGGCTCTCGAGTCGTTTGTTACGAGAACGATGTTTGGCGGCTCAGGTCGATCTGAGGCCGGCTTCAATTTGGACACCCGAGCGGATGGAACCGATCACACAACAGCACACCGTTTCGCGGACCGTACTACGA
>JBKPMA010000489.1:0-7338 GCA_046731935.1 Acidobacteriota bacterium | reverse complement strand
GCTCAACCCGATGTTCGACGGACAGGGGCGCGTGTGGATCACGTCTGCGGTCCGTGGATCCGAGAATCCAGCGGCATGCAAAGCCGGCTCGAGTCACCCATCGGCGAAGCTGTTTCCGATCCAGCAGTCGTACCGGCACCTTGCGTACTACGATCCGAAGACGAAGAAGATCGTCCACGTGAGTACGTGCTTCAGCACCCATCACCTGATGTTCGCCGAGGATGCCAATCACACGTTGTGGACGAGCGGCGGCGGTCAGGTCGTCGGTTGGTTGAACACGAAAATGTTCGACGAAACCGGCGACGAAGTGGCGTCGCAGGGATGGACGGCGCTCGTCATAGATACCAACGGCAATGGCAAGCGTGACGCCTACGTCGAGCCGGATCAGAAACCGGATCCTGCGAAGGACACGCGGTTCGGCTCGGCGTTCTACGCGGTGGCACCAGCACCCGACGGCTCGATCTGGGGTTCCATTCTCGGGTTCCCTGGCGCGGTCGTGCGGCTGAACCCTGGCGCGCATCCGCCCGACACCGCGTTGGCGGAAGTGTACGAGCCGCCGATGAAGGATCCGCGGACGCCCGTCGAGGGCTACTCACCCCGAGGCATGGACGTCGATCGCAACGGCGTCGTCTGGGCGGCTATGGCCAGCGGGCACATGGGGAGTTTCGATCGCCGCAAGTGCAAGGGAGCGTTGAACGGTCCGAAGGCGACCGGCCAGCAGTGTCCCGAGGGCTGGACCTTCTACGCCGAGCCCCTGCCGCAGATGAAAGGCGTGACCGAATCGGGCAGCGCCGAAGCCAGCTACTACACGTGGGTCGATCAGTTCGACACACTCGGCCTCGGCGCGAACACTCCGATCGACACGGGCAACGGATCGGAAGGTCTGCTGGCGTTGAAGGACGGTTCGTGGGTGGTCCTGCGTGTCCCGTACCCGCTCGGCTTTTATACGAAATGGATGGACGGTCGCATCGACGATCCGGCAGCCGGATGGAAGGGGCGCGGACTCTGGGCCACGGTCAGCACGCGGACGCCGTTCCACATGGAGACTGGCAAGGGCACGACAAGCAAGGTGCTGCACTTCCAGTTGCGTCCTGATCCACTGGCGAAATGAGGCGTGTATCGGGCGGGGTGCAGGGACGACAGGAAGACTGACCCCGCCCCCACATGGACGGCTTACGTAGAGGCGGGGTCAGTCGCCCCGTCCTGCCTGCACCCCGCCGGTGGACGCCTTGTGTGGAGGCGGGGTCAGTCGCCCCGTCCTCCCTGCACCCCGCCTACCCGGTCGCGATCAACGACGGCGGATGATCGCGCACCCAGTTGGTCGCCTGTTCGTACGCATGCGCGAGCTGAAGCACCGCGAGGTCCGCATGGTGCGGGCCGACGATCTGCAGACCCATCGGCAATCCGCTCGCGCTGAATCCGACAGGCACGCTGATCGCGGGGCAGCCGGCGAGGGTGGCGCCGATGACCACCTCCATCCACCGGTGATACGTATCCATCGTCACGCCATTCACCACTCGCGGCCAGTGGACCGTCGCGTCGAAGGGGAACACCTGCGCGCTGGGAACGAGCAGATAGTCGTACCGCTGGAACAGCCTGTTCAGCGCGCCAAACCACGCGGCGCGTCCGACCGATGCGGTGTACGCGTCGCGCGCGCTCAACGACAGCCCGCCTTCCACTTCCCACTGCGCTTCGGGCTTCATCTGCGCCCGCTTGACGGGGTCGGTATAGAGCGCCGAAAGGCTGCCGGCGATGAGCCAGTGCCGCAGCGTGAGCCACACGTCCCAGAGACGATCGGGCGCGTAGTCGGGCCGCGCCTCTTCGATCGTGCAACCGATTGACTCGAAGGCCGTGAACGCGCCGCGGCACAGATCGAGGACGCCTGGCTCGATGGACAGGTGCCGGCCAAAATCGCCCAGCCACGCAATCCGGGTCCCCTTGAAGTCGCGCGCGAGCGGCTGCGTAAAAATCTTCGGATCCTGCTCGATCGAGAATGGTGCGCGCCGGTCGGGCCCTGCCATCACCGACAGCAGCATGGCCACGTCCTGAACGCTGCGCCCCATCGGTCCAGCGGCGCTCAGTTGCTCCACGAAGGCGTGCTCGTCGGGACCCGAGGCGACCCGGCCGTACGACGGCCGGAATCCAATCACGTTGTTGAAGGCCGCGGGATTCCGCAGCGACCCCATCATGTCGCTGCCATCGGCAACCGGCAGCATCGACAGCGCGAGCGCCACTGCAGCGCCGCCGCTGCTCCCGCCCGAGGTCTTCGTCTGGTCGTACGCGTTCAGCGTCGTGCCGAAAATCGTGTTGTAGGTC
Organism: Acidobacteriota bacterium; assembly: GCA_046731935.1. Lineage (GTDB taxonomy): Bacteria > Acidobacteriota > Vicinamibacteria > Vicinamibacterales > JAENWD01 > CAVUPP01. The sequence goes on along the minus strand of JBKPMA010000489.1, from coordinate 5,022 downwards.
TGCGATCCGAGGCCGAACTCAGGCGAGTTGGTCTTGCCGATCACGATCACGCCAGCGGCGCGGAGACGCTCGACGAAGTACGCGTCATATTCCGGCACGGCGTCGAGGAGCGGGGATCCGCCGCTCGTCCGGATCCCTTTCGTCGCAGCAAGGTCCTTGACCGCGTGCGGAAAGCCATGCATCCAGCCCGACGACTCGCCGCGCGCCAGCTGCGCGTCGCGCTCGCCGGCCTGCTTCAACAGATCGTCGGGATCCTGCAGCGACACGATCGCGTTGACGCGCGGATTCACGCGATTGATGTGTTCCAGGAAAGCAGTCATCACCTCGCGGCAGGACACCTGCTTTCCGTGGATGGCGTGCGACAGCGCGAGGGCGTCCATCCGGACGATGTCGGATGCTGACACAGGCGCGGCGGGCGCGTTCGACCGCCGCTCGTCGGCCCGTCCGAGCCCGGCCGCAAACGCCCCGGTCAGTCGGCTGCTGGTCGTGAGGAATTCGCGACGCGTCGGTGCACTCATGCCGGTCTGCAGTGTACGGTCTGCAGTCTACAGTAGACTGCGGCCGCTGCCCGTAGCCGGCCGCCCGTAGCCTAAAGCCTGAAGCCTGAAGCCTGAGCCTGAAGACCGAAGACCGCAGACCGAAGACCGATGAACCCTGCCGTCGCGTCCCTGCTGGCGCTCCTTGCCGTGATCGTCGCGAGCCTTTTCTCGCGCGTGAATGTCGGCATGCTCGCCGTCGCGCTCGCGTGGCCGATTGCGATGGCTGGCGCCGGCTGGAAGGCGGACGCATTGATGCAGACGTTTCCTGCGTCGCTCTTTCTCACCCTCCTCGGCGTCACGCTGCTCTTCGGCGCGTCCCAGACCAACGGCACGATGGAGGCACTGACGCGCCATGCACTGCGTCTCTGCCGCGGCAACACGGTGCTTTTGCCGCCGCTGTTCTTTGCGATGGCATGCGGCGTCTCGACGCTCGGCGCTGGCGCGATCTCATCGACGGCCCTTGTGGCTCCGCTCGCCATGGCCATCAGCGCCCGGGCTGGCGTTCCGGTGTTCCTGACAGCGCTGATGGTCGGCAATGGCGCCAACGCCGGCAATCTGTCGCCGATCAGCGCGATCGGCGTGCTGGTGCAGGAACTGATGCAGCGTGCCGGCCTCGGCGGCCATGAATGGTCCGTATGGGCGGCCAATTTCGCGGCTCACGCCCTTGCTGCGATCGTCGCGTGGATCCTGTTCGGTGGCCTCGCGCTCTTTCGAGCCGGGCGCGTCGATTCGCCGGCCGACGATGCGGCATTCTCGAGGGCGCACATCGTGACGCTCGCGGTCACCGCCGCCTGGATCGCCGGCGTCGTCGTGTTCAAAGCCAATCCTGGGTTGTCCGCGTTCGCGGCCGCGAGCGCTCTCGTCCTCGTCGGAAGCGCGGAGGACGGACCGGTGGTGAAGAGCGTGCCGTGGTCCGTGATCCTCATGGTGTCGGGAGTCAGCGTGCTTATCGGCGTCCTCGAAAAGACGGGCGGCATGGACTTGTTCACCTCGCTCCTCGCGCGGATCATGACGCCCGCGACTGTGAACGGATCGATGGCGTTCGTCACCGGGCTCATCTCCACGTACAGCTCGACCTCCGGTGTCGTGTATCCAGCGTTCCTGCCTGCCGTTCCCGGAGTTGTCGCCAAGCTTGGCGGCGGCGATCCGCTGCAAGTGGCGATGAGCATCAACGTGGGTGCTGCCGTCGTCGACGTCTCACCGCTCTCGACGATTGGAGCGCTGTGCATCGCGGCGATTCCGTCCGGAGAAGATGCGCGCGCGTTGTTCAGGAAGATGCTTGTGTGGGGGTTGTCGATGTGCGTGATGGGCGCGCTCTTCTGTCAGCTGTTTATCCGTCTCTTCGCGTTGTAAACCTTGCCAGCAACTCATCTCTATACCTGATCCGTATTTTGTTCATGACACCACATCTCCCATCAGATCAAGCAGTTAACTCGATCGGTCACGTGTTTTGCACTACACCTGCTGAACTATTGTGGAGGTGGATGATGACAGTTGGCAGGGCCGCAGCCCTTTTGGTCGTACTCGTCGGCGTCCTGTTCCTGGGGATCGTGATCGGCGCACACTTCCCGGAGAAGTTCGGTAACAGGCCGGCCGAATCGGCGATCTCGACCGAGCCGCAGCCCGCGCAGCCGGCTGCAGAGCAACCCACGGCTCCGAAGAAGAAGGCGTCCGCTGCTGCAGTCGCCGCGAAGCGCGCCGAGGCGGCCGAGAGCACGGCAGTCAACTCACGCATTCCGGCTGACAGGCCGGAGTTGCAGAAGCGCCTGAAGGCCGTGCTGAACAAGGGCACGGATTTGGACAAGGCCGCGGAAGGCTTCCGTGACGCGGAGCAGTTCGCCACGGTGGCGCACGCGTCGAAGAACACCGACGTGCCATTCATGGTGCTGAAGCATCGCGTGTTGAACGAAGGCATGCCGCTGAGCACGGCCATCCACGAGTCCAATCCCTATCTTGACGTGTCGGCCGCCGCTCAACTCGCACGCGCCGAGGCCCGAAAGGACCTTGCGGCACTCGACGAGTAGTCGTCGCGCATGATCCGGCGGTGACGTGGCTCCGGCCCGTCACCGTCGTTCTCGTCTCGTTTCCCTTTCACGGCGCCGGACAGCCCCGTCCCACAATCGAACACCTACACGGCCAACGCGTTGCGCGTTGCGCCTGAAAGCCGCGATTGCTCCTGGCATACGGCTGGCACATCAGCCCGCGCCCGGACAACCATGGCTGACTTCCTCAGGGACCTGCGGATGGGGGCTCGGCGTCTGCGCCTGACGCCTGGGTTCACCCTCGTTGCCGTCGTGACGCTCGCTCTCGCGATCGCCGCGACAACGGCGATCTTCACCATCGTCCAGAACGTCGTGCTCCGCCCGCTGCCGTACCCGCACCCCGATCGTCTGGTGCGAATCAGCTCGAATCTGCAGCGGCTTGGAATCGAGGACGCCGGTCTCTCCCCGTCGGAGCTTTTCGACTATCGCGACCGCGCGAATCTGTTCGACGACGTGGTCGGCATCTGGGTGATCACTGCGAATCTGACGGGAACGTCGCAGCCCGAACGCGTCGAAACCGTGCTCGCCGGCCCGTCCTATTTCCAGATGCTCGGCGCGAGCGCGCAGATCGGACGGCTGTTCGGCCCTGGCGACTACACGCCTGGCATCTCGCCCGTCGTGGTCATCAGCGACGGTCTGTGGCGTCGCGGATTCGGAGCGGATCCAACCGTCATTGGACGCAGCCTCCGGATCGACAACGACCCGTACACCGTCATCGGCGTGACGTCACCGACGTTCCGTCATCCGAGCGTGACGCTCGAGACAGACGTCGAGGTATGGGCGCCCTCGGGATGGATCGCGCCGCCCTTGCCGCCTCCAACCCACGCGGGACGATTTCTGCCCACCGCGATCGGCCGTCTGAAATCAGGCATGACGTTCGATGCGGCCGCCGCCAAGTTGACTGCGTTCGGCGCGGGACTGCGTCAGAGCTTTCCGAGTGACTATCCAGCCCGGTTGGGATGGGTTCCTACGATCGTGCCGCTCAAAGGCGATCTGATCGCCTCAGCGCAGCCGTCGCTTCTGATCGTGATGGCTGCGGTCGTCCTGGTGCTCCTCATCGGTTGCGCGAACATCGCGAATCTGCAGCTGGCACGGGCGGCATCGCGCGAGCGTGACGTCGCGGTGCGGCGGGCGATCGGCGCGACGAGCCTGCAGATCGTCCGCGAGCAGCTGGCAGAGAGCTTCCTGATCGCGGCCACCGGGGGCGCGCTCGGGCTGTTGCTGACATTCTGGACGCTCGACGTCGTCATGCGGATGGCGCCTGCCACACTTCCTCGGCGGGCCGAAGTCGGCCTCGATTGGACGGCGGCTGTCTTCAGTCTCGTCGCCGCACTGCTGACGGGCTTGTTCTTTGGTCTCGCGCCTGCAGTACAGGCGGGCCGCACTGCCATTCACAACGTGCTGCGAGGCGGCGGACGCTCAATTGGCAGCCGCGAGCGCACACGCGCGCGGCGCACGCTCGTCGTCGGCGAGTTCGCGATCGCGGTCGTCCTGCTGATCGGCGGGGCGTTGCTCGTGCGGAGCTTCTGGTCGCTGCAGCAGATCGATCCCGGGTTCAAATCGCAAGGCGTGACGGTAGGCAGGCTCTGGCTGCCGCAGCCGAACGATCCTGCGACAGGCAAGTACTTCACTCACGAGGTCCGCGCACGGTTCTGCCGTGAGCTGCTGCGGCGCCTGGAATCGACCACCGAACGCGTCGGCATCTCGACCGGGCTGCCGCTCACCACGGCGCCCTATGCGAACTTCACCGTGGAAGGATGGCCGCTCGACTCGAGCGAAGTGGGTACAGCGCGCAGCTGGTTCGTCGGCGGACGGTACTTCGAGACGTTGGGTGTACCACTCATCCGCGGCCGGCTCCTCGACGAGCACGACGACGCGGCGCATCCGCGCGTGATTGTGATCAACCAGACGATGGCGCGGACCTATTGGCCCGGACAGGATCCGATCGGGAAACGGATTCAGCAGGTACGGCGCGGTCCGGCGCCGGATGGACCGCCTCCGCCGATGATTACGGTTGTCGGCGTCGTCGGCGACATGCGGACCGATGGTCTGGACAGGCCTGTGCCGCCTCAGATGTACGGATCCCTCTGGCAAGTGTCCGGTCTGAGTCTGGCGGTTGCGATGAAGGCGCAGCCGGGACTGGACACGGGCGAGGCGCTGCGCCGTGAAGTACGCGCGATCGATGGCGATCTGCCGGTCTACGCCGTCCGCGCGCTGGATGATCTGCTGGCTGCGCGGAATGCCACCCGGCGCTTCGTCATGGTGTTGATCGGAGCGTTCGCGCTGGCTGCGCTGCTGCTGGCGTCTCTCGGGATCTACGGCGTGATCGCGTTCGCGGTCAACCAGCAGCAACGCGAACTCGGGATACGCCTCGCGCTCGGGGCGCGGCCGTCCGCTGTCGTTCGTATGGTGCTCGTGGACGGACTGCGTCTCACCCTGAT
>JBKPMA010000488.1:0-4297 GCA_046731935.1 Acidobacteriota bacterium | reverse complement strand
GTGTACGCCCGTGTGACAGCGGAGCTCGACCGCCTGGCGAAGTCGTTTCCTCCCGGTGTCACGTACAAGGTAGCGTTCGACTCGACGACGGTCGTCTCGGATTCGATTCACGAGGTTCTCAAGACGCTCCTCGAGGCCATCGCGCTGGTCGTGCTCGTCATGTTCCTGTTCCTGCAGGACTGGCGCAGCACGATCATTCCCACCGTCACGATCCCCGTCTCGCTCATCGGCGCCTTTGCGTTCGTAAAGCTTCTGGGTTTCTCGATCAACACCCTCACGCTCTTCGGCATCACCCTCGCGACGGGCATCGTCGTGGACGACGCGATCGTGGTGATCGAGAACATCCAGCGCCACATTCACGAGTACCACCGCTCCGCACGCGAGTCTGCCTCGACGGCGATGGGCGAGGTGTTCGGCGCGGTGCTGGCGACAGCGCTGGTGCTCGTCGCCGTATTCGTCCCGGTTGCGTTCTTCCCTGGCACCACGGGCCGCCTGTATCAGCAGTTCTCGCTGACCATTGCTTTCTCGGTCGCTTTATCCGCCTTCAACGCGTTGACGCTGACGCCAGCGCTGTCAGCACTGCTCCTGCGCGGCGAGCAGGAAAAGGGCGTTTTCTTTCGGGCCGTCGAGCGCGTGATTTCGGCCGGCACGAACCTCTACCTCGCCGTGCTCCGCACGTCGATGCGATGGCGATACGCGATGGTGGTGCTGTTTGCCGTGGGCCTCGGCGCGACGTACTGGGTCTACAAGACGGTGCCAACGGGCTTCCTGCCGGACGAGGATCAGAACTTCGTCATCGTCCAGGTGCAGGCGCCTGACGGCGCGTCACTCGAGTACACGGGCAAAGTGGCGCAGCAGGCCGAAGCGATTGTCCGCAGCCAGCCCGAGGTGCAGGAGACGTTCTCGGTGATGGGCTTCAGCTTCGCCGGGGCGGCGCCCAACCGGGGCATCATGTTCATCAACCTGCGGCCGATTGCGACGCGCGAAGGCGACGAACACTCGGCCATGGCGCTGGTGGCCCGGCTTCGTCAGAAATTCGCCGGGATCACCGGCGCGCTGGTGATCCCGTTCCAGCCGCCGCCGATTTTCGGTCTCGGTGCGCTCGGTGGGTTCCAGTTCGAGCTCCTCGACCAGAGCGGCGGCCCCATCGAGCGGCTGGGCACCGTCACGCAGCAGCTGTCTGCGGCCGGCAATCAGTCGGCAGCGATGCGCGGTCTTTTCTCGAGTTTCACGGCTGCCGATCCGCAGCTCGTCGTGGACATCAATCGCGAGAAGCTGAAGAGCCTCGGCATGGATCTCTCCGAGGTCAGCAATGCGCTGCAGGTGTATCTGGGGTCGCAGTACGTGAACGACTTCGACTTCAACAACCGTTCGTATCGGGTCTACGTGCAGGCCGATCGGCAGTTCCGTTCAAACCCGAGCGCGCTGCGCGAGTTCTACGTGCGGACCCCAACGGGCGAGATGGTGCCGTTGGCAAACCTGGTCACCGTGCGCGAGTCGACCGCGCCGCAGGTGATCAGCCACTTCAATCTGTTCCGATCGACGGAAATCAACGGCACGCCGGCGCCAGGCTACAGCTCGGGTCAGGCGCTGCTCGCGATGCAGCAGCTGGCGGATCGCACACTACCGCAGGGTTTCGGCTACGCGTGGGCAGGACAGTCTCTCGAGGAGCTCAAGGCGGGCAGCCAGTCGTTTCTCATCTTCGGCTTGGCGCTGCTCCTCGTCTATCTGACGCTGGCGGCGCAGTACGAGAGCTGGGTGCTGCCGTTCATCATCCTGCTCGCGGTGCCCCTCGCGGTGCTCGGCGCGGTCGGTGCCCAGGGGCTGCGCGGACTCGCCAACGACATCTACTGCCAGGTCGGCCTCGTCATGCTCATCGGACTGGCCGCCAAGAACTCGATCCTCATCGTCGAGTTCGCCGAACAGCTGCGCGGACGCGGCCTCGACATCATCGAAGCGGCGACCGAGGCGGCTCGTATCCGGCTCCGGCCGATCCTGATGACGTCGTTCGCGTTCATTCTCGGTGTGCTGCCGCTGGTGTTCGCGTCGGGCGCGGGGAAGGCCGGCCGCCACTCGGTCGGGACTGCGGTCTTCGGCGGGATGCTGCTGTCTACGTTGCTGAACGTCGTCTTCATCCCTGTCCTGTATGTCATCGTCAGGACACTGGTGCCTGGCGGCGGACGGCACGCGCTGGAAACATCGCGCAGCTAATTACGGCACGACCAGCACGCGAGCGTCCGCAGACGCCTTGTTGCCCGTCGCATCCCACGCGAAGACGCGAAGCGTGTAGGGGCCAGGCGGCAGCCGTGACGTGTCCCACGCGTCCTCGACAGAGCGGGCGCTGCTCACGCGATTGGTGACGATATAGCGGAAGCGCGTGCGCCGTGCGCCGTACACGGTGATCCCGCTGCCAGGCGCATACGCGAGCTGTGGCGCGCCCTGGTCCTGCGGCATGCCGTCGAAGACGATGGTCGTGAGCGGCGCCTCGAAGCCGGCCACCGGCGATTCATCCGTGTGCAGCAGCTGATAGCCGAGACGATACGCGCCCAGTCGCCGGCGTTTGGAGTCGCCGTCCACTCGATCGAACGCATCCACGACAATCCGCACGCGGCCGCGAACGACCAGCCGATTCCCCTCGCGGGCCTTGAGCGGTACCCAGGCTTCGTCGTACAGCGTCACGCCGTGTGGCTCGATCGTCGGCGCGAGGTGGTCGACGAAACCAGCGAGGGCGAGCGCAAGCGGGTTCGTCTCGCGTCCAGGCAGGCCGTAGTTCAAGTGGACGTGGGCGAACCGATTCACGGTGCCGAGCGCATCACCGAGCGACACGCGTGTGCCGCGGCGTAACCGTGCCACAACCGGACGCCCTGCCTCGTCGGCAAGGACCTGGAATGGAACTGTATGCATGCCTGGTGCGGCCCCGCCTGGTACGGCGGATGGAACAGCGCCGGCCGGATCGCCTGCGAAGTCGATCGGTCTGTCTCGGGAGTCCCGTCCGACCCGCACGTGAATGTACGCGAACGGTGGAAGCGACAGACTCTCGGTGAGTGAACCGAAGCCGACCGCCGATACGGGATTCTGCACCTTGCTGCTCGCGACACTTCGTACGACCGTCCCCTGTGCCGCCTGCACGTCGATGCCGGCGTGAAAGCGTTCGCGAGGGTCCGCCACGCTGCCGCGCGCTTCGCCCAACGTTCCGGCGATCTCGTGCCATTCGAACTGCGGATCGACCGGCCACGGCACGGTCTGATGGATCCAGTCGTCTGAGACGCTCTCTGTCTTCCGTACGAACGGCGAGCGACGCGGATCGGGATCGTAGAGGCCGGGCGGTGCGATTTGCCGTATCGACGCGTTCCCGGCATCTGCCACGATCACGGCGCCACGTGCGTCGATCGCTACACCCGTGGGATTACTGAAGCGTGCGTCCGCGCTGCTGCCGTCCTCGAAGCCGCTCGACGTGCCGGCCAGCACCCGCGTTCGGCCGTTCCGGAGCATGTGCAGTACGCGGCCGCGTCGATCCGTGATGAAGGCGCCATGCGTTCCTGCGGCAATGCCGATCGGACGAACGAGCGACACGTCTTCGGTGATGGATGCCGCCGTGAGTTCAACGGTGCTGACGGTCCGATCGCGCGCGATCCGCCGGACGGCGTTGTTCGCCGTGTCAGCCACGAGGAGGCCACCTGACGGGTCAACCGCAACGCCGCACGGGACGTCGAACCGCGCTGACTGTCCCGGGCCGTCCTGGTAGCCCGCCAGGCCGTCGCCAGCGACGGTCCACACCGTGCCCGACGTTCCGACTGCGCGAATGCGGTTGTTGTAGGCGTCGGCGACGTACAGGGTGCCATCCGGGCCCAGCGCCAGACCCATCGGTCCGTCGAAGGCGGCATTCGCCGCAGGACCATCCATATAACCGGGACGTCCGACGCCGGCCACCGTGACAACGTCGCCATCGCGCGAGATACGCCGTATGACATGCGTGCCGGTGTCAGCGACGTACAGTGACCCGTCCGGAGACAACGCCAGGCCAGAGGGCGTGTGGAACATCGCCGCTCCGCGGCGCCCGTCCCGCCAGCCCTCACCGGAGCCGCCGGCCAGTGTAACCACGCGTCCATCAGGGTCGAGACGACGAATGCGGTTGTTGTCGCCGGCATCGGCGATGTAGATGCGTCCGTCAGCCGCTGCCGCGACGGCGAACGGATCCGAGAAACCGGCTCGCTCGGCCGGGCCGTCGGCGTCTGCCGTTGTCCCTCGACCAGCAAGGGTCGTGACGTGTGCCCGCCACGTACCAGCTGTAAAGATC
>JBKPMA010000487.1:0-5736 GCA_046731935.1 Acidobacteriota bacterium | reverse complement strand
GAGCTGGTGGGGTGGCACCAGCGAATCGCAGTCCTAGCACCATAGCCAGCTCGAAGGTGGGATTAACGACCCTTCCGTCAACCATTGCTGTGCCGAACAGTTCCGAGAAGAAGGTGCCGAGGTTCAGGGAAGTTCCTGGAGCGCACGGCTCACAGTTAAACCCGAGACTGCCCGAGACTTCCCCGATTCCGTTCACGCTGAAGTTGCGCGTGCCTTGGAGCACCATCGGGCCGAAAGGCATAAATTGACCGGCCAGGTCGAGCGAGCCATTCGTGATGAAGATGGTCGGAAAGATCGGATCGGCGCGAGCAGGAACGGCCGGAAGCGCCAGCAGCAACGACAACAGCACAACTCGTCGCATGAAAGTACCTCCAAAGCGATTTGTGCGCCGAGCAAATAGCGAGCCTCGGAAGAACGCTCTCTGGCGTAGGCTTTTGCGGGCGTCGCTGTCCCCGCTGTCGTCAAAACCGACGTAGAATCCCGGGACTGGAAAGAGCCGCGTCGGTTCGATTGCCACCCGCGGCACCCTGACTGGACAAGATGATGTGGCGACAGCCTCCGTGGGGTCTCGTACTTCGGGTAGGGCTCGCTAGCGGAATCGTCGCTGCCGGCCCGACGGTGGCGCTGTCGAATCCAAAAGAGAAGACCGCCTGCGGCACGGTCGTCACCATTGATTGTGACCGCGACGTGCGAACACCGAGTCTCAGGCTGCGAGTGAAACACAAAGAGGAGTTCGTCTTCGTCGACCTGTCCTGGGTTGACGCCATCTCCGCCGCTGACCGCTATTACGAGGCGGACATTTGCGGCACCGGAGTGGAGGAGAAGCGAAAAGGCGACAAACACCTGCACGTGGAAGACGTCGCTCACCTGAAGGTCGTGTCGCCTGCGCCAATACTGCGGCGCCGTTTTGGCGAAGGCGCGCATCGGATCTGTGAAGCGGATGTCCAGATGCCGACAGCGACACACCAAGTGCGGCCGAACTACACGCGTGCGGCCATGGACGCACAGATCCAGGGAACCGTGTTGTTGGAAGCCGTCGTGCAGACCGACGGCCATGTGGGCGAGACGAGAGTCCTCAGATCGCTCGACACGAAATACGGCCTGGACCGCGAAGCGATCCGTGCGTGTCAGGCGTGGACCTTCGAGCCCGCGCAACTGCATGGATCGCCGGTGCCCTTGATCGTGACGATGGAGATGAGCTTCACCCTGAAGTAGTCGAACCCTGTCGGATGGATGTTGAAAGACGCGTGCGCCGCCGAGAGAGGACCCGAAGACTGCACGCCTTCGGGTCCTGACGAACGGCAACAGTCGGCTAGAACTCGAACCGCGCGCCGAAGCGGAAGCGCCTTGGCGCGGGGATCGCCGTCACTTTCCCGTACTCGAAATGCGGATCGGCGTCGGTTGGAGCAAACGTGTTGAACAGGTTGAATCCATCGACGATGAACTGGATCCGTTGAGCGTTGTTGACCTTGAACGTCTTCTCGAGGTGCAGATCGAGAAGCGCTTGCGACGGCAGGTAGTCGGGTCCCTTGCTCGGCACAGCCACAATCGAATCTCCAGGTCCGACGATGCCGTCCTCCGGACCACCAAACTGCGTGAGCTGTGGATAGGTCTCGACTTTCCACAACGGCCGTCCCGACGCCGTGCGCAGCCGGCCACCGATATCGACCTCGATTTTGGGAATGTGATACGAGCCAGACAGCTTGAACTCGTACTTCGGCGTGAAGGGCAGCGGACCATCGAGGTTGTTGATCGTCTGATTGAGGCTGCTCATCCAGTTGTCGTCCCAGAACATCGGACCTTCGACGTTGATGTCCTGGCGCAGCGTGCGGCGGCCGAACCCCGAGGAGTTCGAGTAGAGGAATGACACCAGCGCCTGCCAGTTGTCCGAGTACCTCTTTCGCATGACGAGCTGGAGGCCCTGGTAGTCCCGCTTGGGCTAGATAACGTCGAACTCCGGCATGTTCTGAACGACATAGCTGCCGTGATCACCGATCCAGGCGATGTCGTCGCCGTCGATCACGCCGTTCTGGTCGTAGTCCTTCTGCACGACGCTGTAGAGCATCACCTCCTGGCCGCCCGATGTCGTGAACGGTTTGCGTTCGTACTCCCACTGCTGACCGGTCTCTCTGTTGATCGGGATGTTGACCAGCATGTCGGTCGTGTGTTTGTAGATGTACGTAGCGCCGACCGACAGATTCCTGGCCACCTCGCGTTCGAAATTGAGCGTGAACTCGTCAGCGTGCTGGTCTTTCACACCAGGAGCCACATTCAAGGTCCACGAATTGTCGATGATCCGCGACTCTTCGCTGATCGGCGCGAGGCCTGCCACCTGCCGGGCGGCAGCCCGCGTCTCGAGCGTGTCGATCACGCCGTCGCCGTTCGTATCCACCTGGCCCCAGGGGCCGACCTCGAACATCTGGAAATCGCGCGTCAACGGGGGGACGTCCGGGCCGAACCGCCTCAGATATTCGATGCTGATCGGCGTGTAATAGCGCCCGTACGCGGCGCGTATCACGGTCTTCCCGTCTTCCGTCAGCGCATAGGTCACACCCAGACGAGGCGAGCCCGTCTTGAAATCGAAGATGTTCCCCGTCCCTTGTCGGCTGCGGAGGACGTCGAGTCCGGTCGTGATCTGATCTGGTGAGGTGAGCATCTGGTACACCTCGCCCTCGTCGTACTTCGTGGTCATGTGGTCGAATCTGAACCCGAGATTCACGGTCAGCCGCTTGTTCAGAGACCAGCGATCGTCGACGAAGATGCCCGTGGAATTCGCGGTCCGCACCGTGAGGAACGGATTCATCGTGTCTTTGTAGTTGTAGAACAGGAGTCCGTTGTCTCCGTACCACTCCTGCATCTCGGACACGTTCTGGGTCCAGCGATACGGGTAAAGGAAGTTCACGTAGTTCTGGAAGTAGCCTTCGAGCCGATTGCCGCGCGCCCTCGTGTACTGCACGCCGAACTTGATGTCGTGCTGCCCGAGGAATCCTTCCGCGTAATGCGAAAGGTCGGCCTGGATGGTCTGGCGGCTGGCCTGCTGCGCGTCCACGTAGGGGAACGCGCCGTTGATGCCATAGTCGGCCCACTTCCACCAGTTGATGAAACCGGGATGCTCAGGACGGTCGCTGGGCAGATACGGCTGGTCGTCTTTCTTGAACCCGAGGAATTTCGCGCTCGCGGCCGTGTTGCCCTTCGGCGACCACTGCCACTGGGCCGCCGCCGTGTGGTTCTTGACCGTCGAGCCGTAGCTCATCGTCGTATCCCACGCCGGTTCTGAGCCCCAGCTCCAGCCATTGCCGTCGTTGCTCTCGTAGTGGTACGAGCCCCAGACGAGATGGTTCTTGAAGGGCGTGGCCGACACCTTGGCGTCGGTATAGCGGTTCCACGATTCGCTCTCGAGCGACCACCGCGGAGGGAGACTCGCGCTGCGGAGGTAATCGTAGGCGGCGAAAAACCACACGCGGTCCTTGCGAATCGGACCGCCCATGGTGAAGCTGCCTTCCCAGTCTTTCTTGGTCTCGCCCGCGAGCTGTTCGCCTTCGCCAACGTACAACCACGAGGCACCGAGATCCTCGTTGGGGCCTGGCTGGTTGCTGGCCGGAGATCCGAGCAGCGAGTAGAAGGCGCCGCTCCCGTGAAACGCGTTGCTCCCCGACTTGGTCATCACATCGATCGTCGCGCCGGAGAAACTGCCGTACTCCGCCTTGGAGCCGAGTCCAACGATGCGGACTTCGTCGACCGCGTCGTAGTTGACGTTGACGAGCGTCCCGAAGGTGCCGGCTTCAGGATTGGTCGCGTTGACGCCGTTGATGAGGAAGACGTTCTCGTTGGTCGCGCTGCCGTAGGCCGTGGGACTGGGAGGATTCTGGGAAGCCGCCGAGCTGAACATCCCCGGTACGGTGAGCGACAGGTCGTAAAACGCGTCGCGGCTCGTCGGAAGCTTCTCGAGCAGCGCGTGATCGATCCTGGAGTCGGTGGTGGACGTCTTTTCGTCGATGAGCGGCGTCTCGGCGCTGACCGTGACTGTCTCACTGACCGCTCCCACTGGCAGCACCACGTTGACAGTGGACGTGGCATCGGCGGACACCTCGACGTTGTCGCGCACGATCGTCTTGAAGCCGGCTAGCCCAGTCGTGACGACGTAGACGCCCTTCGGCACATTGAGGAACAAGTACGTCCCGTCGCCGGACGTGACCGCTGATCGTTTGCCGCCGAGGAGCTGCGGACCGGAGATGTCGACGGTGGCGCCGGGGAGCACCGCGCCATCCTCTTGCGTGACCGTTCCGGTCAGCTTTCCTTCATGGATTGCCTGCGCGTGAACCGATCGCACGCAGAGCGGGGTGAGGAAGAGTGAGATGCACACGAGTGCGACGAGCTTTGTAGCGGACTGCGTCATTCCAGCCTCCCGTTCGCTCGGGGCCGTAGCCGTGACGTGGGGCGCTCGCGAGTGTCGTGTTTCTAGCGGTAATCCTGGGTCCTTCGAAAGGCCTGCGCGGGCCGCGAACATATTAAAGGATGTTAAATAGGTCCGGCGCGAAAATTTTGCTCGCGTAAGATGACGCTCCAGCTGACCCTCCGGGGGTCACTAGCCATGAGCTCCAAGATTCGCAAATCGCTGCTCTGGATGCTGCTCGCCGCGTCGGTCGGGGTCATCGTCGCCCTCGCGGTACGGGGGTATCGGACGTCGTCGGACCCCGCAAGCCGGGTCCGCCGGTCGTGGGCTCGACACGGAGTAGACAAGCCGAACCTCATCGTCATCTCTCTGGACACCACTCGGGCGGACCACCTGGGAAGCTATGGCTACGGTGGTGCCAGAACGCCTGCCACCGATGCGTTGGCGCGTGCCGGCGTGCTCTTCGCGCAGGCCGCGACGCCCGCCCCGCTGACCCTTCCCGCCCACTCGTCCCTCATGACCGGCTTCTATCCCACGTACCACGGCGTGCGGCTGAACGGGACGGCAGCTCTCAGCCAGTCGCACACCACACTGGCCGAGGTAATGGCCGGCCACGGATACAAGACGGGTGCGTTTGTCGGTGCGTTCGTCCTCGACGGACGGTGGGGCCTCAATCAGGGGTTCAGCATCTACGACGATCGGTTCGACATGAAGAAGTTCAAACACCTGGACCTCGCCGCGGTTCAGAGGCCGGGCGATCAGGTGATGGACGCGGCGATCCGTTGGCTGGATGGTCAGAGGCAGGACCCGTTCTTCGCCTGGATCCACCTGTACGACGCGCACAGCCCGTACGAGCCACCGGAGCCCCTCGCGTCCGACTTTCGCGGGCGCGGCCCTGTCGGTCTCTACGACGGTGAGATCGCGTTTGCCGACGAACAGGTGGGGCGATGCGTGTCGTGGCTGAAGACCGCGGGCCTCGACGACAAGACCATCCTGGTGGTCGTGGGCGACCATGGCGAGAGTCTCGGCAGCCACGGCGAGGGTACGCACGGATACTTCATCTACGACGACGTGCTGCACGTGCCGTTCATCATTGCGACGCCGATTGACGAACTGCGGGGCATCCGCGTCGACCTACAGGTCAGTCTCGTCGATGTGTTCCCGACGGTCCTCGCGTTGGCCGGCATCGACTCGCAGGGCAGGCTCGACGGGCGATCGCTCGTGCCGCTGATGTTCCATCCGGCCACGCCGGACACCGCCTACGCGTACAGCGAGTCGATGACACCCAATCTGCAGTACGGATGGAGCGCGTTCCACAGCCTGCGTTCGCCGCAATACAAGTA
>JBKPMA010000486.1:0-4131 GCA_046731935.1 Acidobacteriota bacterium | reverse complement strand
CCTCCAACGTGCCGATGAGCGGGTAGAGCTCACCGGCTTCCTGTTTTGACAGGTCCTGGACGAAGAAGCCTCGGCCGGGCTCAGTCCGCAGCAGGCCTTCGGCCTCGAGCCCGAGCAGGGCCTCTCGGAGCGGCGTCCGGCTGACGCCCACTGCCGCGCTGAGATCGCGCTCGATCACGTTTGTCGCGGGCGCGAGGTCGCCGCTGACGATCCGAGTACGGATCCGGTCGAGCGCCTGGCCGCGCAGGGTGGTGCGGGTCAGTTCGCCCGCCCCGGCGGCCGGCACGGCAGTTGGCATACTAAATATTGTATACCAAAAAAGCGGCCCGTCTGGAACGGCGCGGCCAGGAACGTCCAATCCTCGCCCGACGCAATCTACTCCTGCCGCAGCGCCGCCATCGGCTCGATCCGCATCGCGCGCCGCGCGGGGACCAGACACGCGACGACGCCGACAACGGCGATGATCGCGGCGACCGCCGCGAGCGTGGCCGCGTCGTTCGGGGACGTTCGCCAGAGCTGACTCGCCAGCAGCCGGTTCGTCGCGACGCTCGAGAGTGCGCCAATCGCACACCCGATCACGACCAGCCGCAGACCGCTCATCAGCACGAGCGACAGCACGTGCCCGCGTCCGCCGCCGACCGCCAGCCGAATGGCGATGTCCCGCGTCTGCTGCGACACGCTGTAAGAGAGCACCCCGAAAATGCCGACGGCGACGAGCAGTACGCCCATCACCGCGAACACGCCGAGCACGATCAGCACGAACCGTGGTTGCGCGTAGAAGTCCTGCTGCACGGCCCGGTCGAGGGTGATGGGCGGCGTGATCGCCACCGTGCCATCGAACGCCCGAATCGCGCGCCGCAGGGCGCTGACAACTGTGACCGAATCGCCGGCGGTTCGCACCGTGAGCCCCACTCGAGAGGGCAGATAGAACGGAAGCGGGACGTAGGCTTCCGGCACTGCCGGTTCACGAATGTCGTCGTTGGCGACGTCACGGACCACACCGACGACTTCGAACTTGTCTGCGCCAAGCAGCGGTGTGGTAGTACCAGGCAAGGCGACGGTGACGAGCCGCCCGAGCGGATCCGCGCCGGAGAAATAGCGCTTCACGAAGGCGTGATTGACGACGGCGACCGGAGTCGAGGCGTCGATGTCAGCCCTCGAGAGGTCCCGCCCCGAGAGGATGCGCAGACCGAGCGTCCGGCCAAACCCGTCGCTCACACACTTCAGGAACGCGCCGGGCCGTTCGTCGGGGGCGCGCCCTGTCACGGTGACCGCGACATCGAATCCTCCGAAGGACGCGCTGCCGTTGCCGATCGCAACATCACGCACGCCGGGGACCGCCTGCAGCCGATCGAGCACCGCAGTGTAGAAGCGGAGCCGCTCCTCCACTGAGCCATACGATCCCGGCGCAAACTGTAGGCGTGTCACCAGCAGGTTGGACTGCTCGTACCCGAAGTCGATCTGGAGCAGCGCGGCGAAGTTCCGCACGAGGACGCCGGCACCGAGCAGCAGAATGACCGAAAGCGCGACCTCCACGACGACCAGCGCACCACGCACGCGGGTCTGCCGCCGCGTGGCCGTGCCACCGCGGCCTGACGCCGACATGCCGGCGACCTCCCTACGGGTACTCTGAATCGCCGGATACACCCCGAACACGACCGTCGAGACAGCCGCCGTGGCGAGTGCGAACGCCAGCACCGGCAAGTCCAGGCGCAAGGCGGTCTCCCACGGCACGTTCTGACGCGGCATCCAGGTCGAGAGCGCGTGAATCCCGGCGTACGCAAGCAGGCATCCACCAATGCCGCCGCCTACGGCCAGGAGGAGATTCTCGAATACCAGCTGCCGGACGATCCGCCACCGGCTCGCGCCGAGCGCCACGCGTACGAGGAGCTCGCGCTCGCGAACGCTCCCGCGTGCCAGCAGCATGTTGGCGACATTCGTACACGCGATCACGAGCAGCAGGCCTACCGCCGCAAACAGCGTGTACAACACACGCCGGAACCGCCCGACCACCCAGTCGATCACCGTGATCACCTGAATGCGCGCCTGCTTCGGATACTCGAGCGGATAGAGTGCCGCGCGCCGCGCTGCGATCGCATTCATCTGCGCTTCGGCCGCCTCGACCGACACACCAGGCCGCAGACGGGCCTGGAACCAGCGTTGGTTGTTCGGATCCGTTGAGCCGCGAGTGATGTACGAAGGGACCCAGAAGTCGCCGACGTGCCACTCGAACCGCGGCGGCATGATCCCGATCACCGTGCAGGGCTCGCCATCGAAGAGCACGGTACGGCCGATCATGCGCGGGTCCGATCCCAGGCGGGTGGTCCACGTTCGATGACTCAACTCCGCCACGCACGGCGACGAGGGCTTCGCGTCGTCAGCGGTGAACGGCCGACCCACCAGCGGCGCCACGCCGAGGAACGAGAACATGTTCGGTGTCACGTGGACCACCGCCACCCGCTCCGCGTCATCGTCCGCCACGAAGTGAGCGCTCGAGGCAAGCGTGCCCAGGACTTCTTCGAAGACGGTGCTCTGCTCCTGAAAGTCGAGGAACTCGGGACCGGGCAGCACGCCACGGACGATCTTGGTCGTGACCGTATCGCGCAGCACCACATCGACCATCCGGTCGGAGTGCACGTAGGGGAATGGATCCAGCAGGATGTCACGGACCACGCTGTAGATGACGCCCACCGCTCCGATGCCGAGCGCCAGCGTGGCCATTGCGACAAGCGTGAACCCGACGTTGCCCCGAGCGACGCGGAGCGCCTGACGGATGTCCTGTTCCAGCGCGTCTACGAGCGGCAGTCCACGGCGGTCGCGATAGCGCTCTTTCGTCTGATCGACGCCGCCAAGCTTGAGCAGCGCATGCCGCCTGGCCTCTGCTTCGGTCATGCCCATCCGGCGGTTGTCGTCGATATGCAGCTGGAGGTGCGCGTCGAGCTCCTCCTCGAGCGCGTGGTCCCGCGTCTGCCGCCGAAACGGATCGATCAGGCGAGACAGGAACGCGAGCAGCGCTCTCACTGGGATTTCTCAGCCGCCAGGAAGCGCGCCAGGATGGACGTGGTCTCTTCCCATTGCTGCGTCTCGCGCGCCAGCTGCTTCCGTCCGGCTCGCGTCAATTTATAGAACCGAGCCCGGCGTCCCGCGTCCGACGTGCCCCATTCGGCCTCGAGATAGCCTTCCTGCTCGAGTTTCAGCAGGGCAGGGTAGATGGTGCCGTAGTTGACGACCAGACGATCCCCGCTCGTCTGCTCGATGCGGCGGGCGATGCCGTACCCGTGCAGCGGGCCCAGCGCTTCCACGGTCTTGAGAATCATGAGGGCGAGAGTGCCCTGCCAGACGTCGACCTTCCCCAATGCTCACCTCTGGGAAACCCATACTAGACGATCGCCCTATGGCGTGGCAATAGGTAAGCCGCGCCACCGGCCGGGTATGATCGAACCAGGCGAGTGAGATGCTGGACGGACTCTTCGATTCCGACGATGAAGACGTGGCCCTTGGTCCGGGCGCCGTATGGCTGCGCGGCTTCGCGCGATCCTTCGAGGCCGCCCTGCTGCCGGACCTCAGAGCCGTAACCGACGAGGCGCCGTTCCGCCACATGCTCACGCCCGGCGGCCGTCGGATGTCCGTGGCGATGACGAGCTGCGGCCGGCTGGGATGGGTCAGCGATGTTCGAGGCTATCGCTACGACGCCAACGATCCTGGAACAGGGCGCCCGTGGCCGCCCATGCCAGCATCGTTCGCCGAACTGGCTGCGGCGGCCGCCGCACGGGCCGGATTCGACGGCTACGGGCCCGACTCGTGTCTGGTGAACCGCTACGAGCCAGGCGCGAAGCTCTCGCTGCACCAGGATCGCGACGAGCGCGATTTCGCTGCGCCGATCGTCTCGGTGTCACTCGGGCTCCCGGCGGTCTTCCTGTTCGGTGGCCTGCATCGAAGCGATCCCCCCGGCCGCGTCCCGCTCGTGCATGGCGACGTGGTCGTGTGGGGTGCGTCGTCGAGGCTCCGGTATCACGGTGTGCTGCCGCTCAAAGATGGCGAGCACGAACTGACGGGCCGTTGCCGGATCAACCTGACATTCCGAAAGGGGGGGTGACGTGACAACGGTGGCGCTGCGGCGAGGTGATCAAC
>JBKPMA010000485.1:0-4167 GCA_046731935.1 Acidobacteriota bacterium | reverse complement strand
CCAATCCACCTTGCCGCCGTGATGCGTGAGGGGATGGTGCGGATCCGGCACGCCGATTTCCGGATACGTCCGCAGACTGCCTTCGCGGCCGAGCATCATCGTCGAGACACGAGTGAGGTCGGTCTGGAACGCCGTCACCTGCAGATCGAACATCAGCTTCACGTAGTCCGCGTAGAGGACCGGGATGCCGGGCGGCTTCTCGACGCCGGGCGGCAGGTCGCGCGGATCGTGCTCCGCCATGTCGATACGCCGCTCGATCTCTCGAACCGACGTGAGGTACTCGTCCATCTTCCGCCGATCCGACGCTCCGAGCTCGATCGTCAGCGCGCGCGTACGCTCGAGGACCGCATCGAGCACACTTCGCCGCTCGCGCAGCCGCCGCTCTCTCGTCGCAGGATCCGCCCCGGTGTCGAACGCGCCGAACAGACGCTCGAAGACCAGACGCGGATTGAGCTCCGGAGGCATCGGCGTCGTGGGCCCCCGCCACGACAGGCTGTTCGTGTAGGCACAGCTGTAGCCCGAATCGCAGTTGCCGACCGTCCGCGAGTCGTCGCATCCCAGCTCGATCGACGGCAGGCGAGTCTGGTCCGCCCAATGAGCCGCCGCGATCTGATCGACGGAGACGCCGTTCTGGATGTCGCCACCGGCCGTCTTGCGCGGATGTACCCCGGTCAGGTAGCAGGCGGCCGCGCGGGCGTGATCCCCGGGGCCGTCGCCGAGCGCGTTCGCGTTCTGGTGCGCCAGGCCGGAGACGACCAGAATGTCGTCTTTGAACGCTTCGAGCGGCTTCATGATCCGCGGCAGCTCGAAATCCGATCCATATCCGGTCGGAGTCCACGCCGGCATCGTCACGCCGTTGGGCACGTAGGTGAAGGCAAGGCGCGTCGGGGAGGCCGGCGCAGAGGCGGCGGCCGCCAATGCGGGGGTCATCGCGTCGAGCAGGGGCAAGGCCAGCGTGGCCCCCATGCCTTTCAGGAACGTGCGCCGCTGCAGGTGGCGTCCGGTGAGGATCATGGCGTGGCGAGGCCTCCGCGCAGCTGGAACTGCGGACTGCGCACAATCGCGAGCACGAGCGCCGAAAACCGGTACTGGCTGGCCGGGAGCTCCCGGGCGACCGTTCGAATGATACGACGGTCCGAGGGTCCCAGCCCACGGCCGAGTGCATACGTGAGCAGTTTGGCCGTCAGGGCTTTGGTGAAGGCTTCCTGCTCACCGGCAAGGATGTGGCGGAGGCCGTCGCCATCATGGAAGCTGCGCCCGTCAGGCAACGTGCCGGACGCGTCGATGACTCCGTCGCCGTCTTTGTCGCGCCATGCGCCAATGGCGTCATAGTTCTCCAGACCGAAGCCTAGCGGATCCATTCGACGATGGCAGGCGGCGCAGGTGGCGTTGGTGCGATGGGCTTCCAACTGCTGGCGCAGCGACGTTGGTGCGGTCGCAGTGGCCTCGTTCAGGTTGGCGACGCCGGGCGGGGGTGCGGGCGGCGGTGCGTTCAGCAGATTTTCGAGGATCCACTTGCCCCTGAGGACCGGCGAGGTCCGTGTGGCGTACGACGACACCGTGAGCACGCTCGCCTGTGTGAGTACGCCGGCACGCTGCGGACCCGTCAGGTCCACGCGACGGAACGCAGGGCCCTCGATACCCGGCAGCTCGTAGTGCTGCGCCAGCCGCTCGTTCAGATACGTCCACGGCGCATCGAGGAAGTCGAGGATGCTCCGGTCCTCCTTGATGATGCGGTCGAAGAAGAGCTCCGTCTCACGGCGCATCGAGATGCGCAGGTAGTCGTCGAAGGCAGGAAAGCGATCCTTGTCCGGCGCAGCCGACTCGAGCGCGCGGATCTGCAGCCACTGGCCGCCAAACTCCTGCACGAGCGACCGCGAGCGATCGTCGAGCAGCATCCGATGGACCTGCGTCTCCAGGCCGCGGGTCGTGTGCAGTTCGCCGGCGGCTGCCGCGCGCCGGAGCTCCCGATCCGGCATGCTCGCCCACAGGAAGTATGAGAGCCGGGTCGCCAATTCGTAGTCGGTCAACGCCGGCGGTCCGCTCGGCGACTCGATCCGAAAGAGAAAGTCAGGCGAGACCAGAATCGCCTGCAGCGCGATGGCGAGGCCGTCGTCGAAGGTGCCCGTGGCCTCGGCCGATTTGAACAGCGCCAGCAGCGGACTCACGTCTGACGGCGTGATCGGGCGTCGGTACGCACGCCGCGCGAGGCTCGTGAGAATCGTTCGCGGGCAGGCGGCCGTGTGCTGTCCCTTGCGGTGGCCGCAGACGTAGATGCGGCTGCGGGCCTCCGGCGGCGGGCCCGTGTCGGGATCGTACGGACCTGCCATTTCGAAGTATGAGATGCGGACGTCGTTGGCGGGGACGCGTCCATGCTGTTCTTCGAATTGCTTCCGCGCCTCTTCGATTTCTTTCGGCGTGGCATCGGGCGGCGGCACGAATTCCCTGGGCTTCGGCTCCTCGGCCGTCGAGGGGCGCGGCCCCGCATAACTGGCCGGCAGCCCGTCGAAGAGCCCGGGGATTGTCGCCGCCAGCCAGTGTTCGCCGGCCGTGAGTCGGACGCTGAACTCGCGGAACTTTCCTCCGAAGTCCTGTTTGTCGCGGAAGAACCCGGCCTGGCTGGATGGATCGAGCACCGAGCTGCCGACCGTCTTGCCGTCGACCCAGAAGGCGACCGTTACGGGCAAGGCGCCCGCTGGCCTGGAACCGCCAGTGTAAACACGCACGTTGTAGGTACCGGTGACCGCCAGCCGCCTCATCGCGTGCACCGCGTTGGGCATCGCCAGGCCCGTCTGGTCGTATTCCGCGGGCACGTCTTTCTGCGGCTTGATCGAGCGGGAACGAGGCTGACAGCGAATGAGTGTGGGCTTGAGCTCGCCGGGTCCGAAGATCGCCGTTCGCGCGACCCGCTCCGCGGCCACCATGTAGCGCTCCATCAGGAGCGGCGGCACCGACAGGACGTCGCCGATATTGTCGAACCCGTATCCGGAGTCGTCCTGCGGGAATTCGTCGGCCGGTTGAAGGTCCACGCCCAGGAGATCACGGACCGAGTTGTTGTATTCGGTGCGATTCAGGCGCCGGGTGGTGACGTGGCCTGGATCCGGCCGGGCGCGCGCGTCGGCGTCAGCCAGCGCCACGTCGATCCGGCGCTCGACCTCGGTCAATGCCGCCGGCTCTGGACGCGGCTCATCGTCGGGCGGCATTTCACCCGAGCGCAGCTTCCCGAGCACCGCTTCCCAGGTGTTGGGGCTGGTGACGACAGACTCGTGGCCTTGCAGCAGCTTCAGATTCAGGCCGCCCTTCTGCTTGGAGGCGTTGTGGCAGCCGTAGCAGTGCTCGGCGAAAAACGGCTCGACCCCTTCATCGACGGCCGCGATCGTCGCTACGTCACCGCCGCTCCCTGCCGGATCGGGTCCCGCACCGACCAGCGAGGGACCGGCGACGAGAAGCCAGAGCAGGGCGAGCACAACCGTGCGGAGACGGCTGGTCGCAACAGCGGTCGCGCTAGGCCTGACCGAGCCGCGATGCGGCTTCGAGAGTGTACTCACGTCCGGTTGATTGTCGGCGGGGGTGGTTGGGCGGTCAAGTCTGCGCTGACGCAACGGGTTGGGCGTAGAATTCGCGCGATGACGAAGCACTTCCTCCTCGCCGCCTCCGCGTTGACGATCAGCGGCGCCGTGCTGCTCGCCTCGACCGTGCACCAGGGCCCCGTGACGGAACAGAAGCCAATCGTGCGGGACTATCCCGTGCAGCCGGTGCCGTTCACGTCGGTGCATGTGAACGATGTCTTCTGGGCGCCACGGATCGAGGTGAACCGGACGGTCACGATTCCCTTCGCCTTCAAGAAGTGCCAGGAGACCGGGCGCGTCCACAACTTCGAGCGCGCTGCCGAGACGCTGCAGGGGCATCCGGACGCGGATCGCACTCCGCCGCCCTATCCGTTCGACGACACCGATCTCTACAAAGTGATCGAGGGTGCCTCCTACGCGCTCTGCGTCCGCCCGGACAAGGAGATGGAAGCCTACCTCGCCATGCTGATTCAGAAGATCGGCGCGGCCCAGGAGTCAGACGGCTATCTCTATTCGGCGCGAACGATCGATCCGGCGCATCCGCACAAGTGGTCGGGCTCGACCCGGTGGTCGCTGGAGAAAGTGGACAGCCACGAGT
>JBKPMA010000484.1:0-5973 GCA_046731935.1 Acidobacteriota bacterium | reverse complement strand
GCCTGCACCTGGCACGCACGAGCGTGATGTCTCAGCAATCCCTTCGGCGACAACTCACTGCCGTCGAACACATCGGGAAACCCGCCGCAGTTTGTGAGTGCGCTCGCACCCGATTGGACGTCAACGAGATCGTAGCCCATGAACTCGAACTGCGCCGAACCAACCGGGGGCGCGGGCTCACTCGGCGGATTCCGATACACGCACAACAGGTTATGCTCGTCGGCCGCTGAAAGCTGGCGGCGCAGGAATTCGAGATCGACGAAGAACTGGAGCATGAAGTCTTCGTTGACGATGTGAGGCCAGTACTCCGGCTTGATCTCGGCCAGGAGCGGCGGGCAGAGCAACGGGTCGAGCGAGACGACTTCGTCCAATTGCGTGAGACCAGACCACGCGACGTACTTCTCCCACGCCTGCGTGTGCCGCGAAGTGAACGTCTCGGTAGCGATGTACCACGGTTGCATCTGCTGAGGGCGATCGGTGCCAATGCGCACGTCGATGAATCGTTCTTGACCTTACGAACCTCTGACCGTACTGCAGTCACGGCACATCGATCGTTCCGCCAAGTCCGGCGTACACGTAGTGATCGCCAAACACACGCTGCAGCGTGGCGAACGCGGGCTCTCCCGTACAGTGGCCGGGTGCGATCCGATCGAGGTGCCAGCGATCGTGAAGGGCGGTGGCAACTTGTTCGATGTCCGGATCCTCTGCCGTGACGAGATGCAAGCCGCCGACAACCATGTAGACATGATCGGCAATGGCGGTGGACGCCTCGACGATGTTCTCGATGCCAGGATGGGAGCATCCGACGATCAGGATCAATCCGTTGGTGGTTCGCAACGCGAGCGAGAGCTCCCGTAGTTCGAGCGTGCCCGGCTTCTGCGAGACAGTCGCGATGATCGAGACGCCAGGCGCCACTTCGGTCGCGTTGTCCACCCAGACGAAATGAGCCGCCGGCCAGGGGGTGCCGAAGGTGAGCTCGGCCGGCGGATGACCGTCGAAATAGCGCATCCGGCTCGGCAATGTCGAGTCGGTCCGATAGAAGGTTCCCGGCAGCGCCGCACCAAACAGCCCGAAGCCTTCCTTGGGCGCGAAGATCCGGACCTTGGGGTTCACACGCAGCACGTCACTCAACCCGGCGGTGTGATCGCCATGGCGGTGAGACATCACGACGAAATCGATCGCCGAAAGATCGGCGCCCAGCGCACGGACGTTCCTCGCGAACACGTCCGCGTTGTTCCCGGTATCGAAGAGGATCCGCTTCCCGTTGTATTGGACGAGGGCGGCGAAGCCCCAGTCGCGCGTGAGGCCCGCGCGCCCGCCGAAGGCGTCGTACAGAATCGTGATGCGGTTGGCGGACAAGGGTGACGTGGCCTGCAGGGGCAGACCGATCACGCAGGCGAGAACGATGGCCAATGGAAGAACCGGGCGCATGTGGCCAACTCCTTCACGAGCTGATGCGCGGTGGACCGACTGATATCACCGCGCGACAGTCGCGCGGGCCCGCCGAATCTGGTCTGCGTGATTGTGTGCGTGCACAGCGTAGATCTGCAGCCACTTGTCGACCGAATAGGCGCCTGACTCCGAGTGCGTGCCCACGCGATCCCACTCGGCTGGCGTGAGCCGTTCGAGGAAGGGCACCGTGCACGCCCGCGCGGCACCGAAGGCCTGGAGCGACGCCTCGATCGGCCGGTCGTAGTGCAGCCGCCGTGCGTATTCGGCCTCGTCGTACCCCTGGATCACCGGCTGGTCTTCGGCAATCAGGCGCCGAAGCCTGATCGCGGACGTCATTTCGCTGTCGGCGAGATGATGGACGATCTCGCGCGACGACCACTTCTCCGGCGCAGGCCGCCGATCGAGCTCCGCCTCGGTGGCACCTTCGAGCGCCTTAACGACTTCTCCGTAACCCGCCTGATACTCCGCGATGAGCTTTTTTCGTTCGTCAGCAGTCAGCGCCATCTGTGGCTTCCTCCCTTAGCCTGCAGCCTGCAGCCCGTAGCCCGTAGCCTGCAGCCCGTAGCCTGCAGGCCTTACCGCCCTACGTCCTCGTCTTCGCAATGGCCGGTGCCTGCCCTTCCTGCGGCGTCGCAGGCGTGAAGTGCCGGCTGAGCAGATTGGCGGTCAGTGTATCGAACGCGTGGTCGACGGTGTCGCACCGCTGGAACAGCTCGAGGTCCTTCGGCGCAATCGCGCCCCACTCGATGAAGGGCTCGAACTTCAACACCGAGTCCCAGTAGTCCGATCCGTACAGGATGATGTCGGTGTGGCTGGACAGCTTCTGTGTCTGGACGAGGGTCAGAATCTCGAACAACTCGTCGAGGGTTCCGAATCCGCCCGGAAAGACGACCAGCGCCTTGGCGAGATACGCGAACCAGAACTTCCGCATGAAGAAGTAATGGAACTCGAAGTGGAGTCCGCGGCTGATATACGCGTTCGCGCCCTGCTCGAACGGCAGATGAATGTTGAGCCCGACGGTCTTGCCGCCGGCCTCGCACGCGCCGCGATTGGCCGCTTCCATGATGCCAGGCCCGCCACCCGAACACACCACGAAGCGATCGTGCGGGGCGCCGAGCGATCGGCTCCAGGTCGTCAGCCGTCTCGCGAGCTCCCGCGCGTCTTCGTAGTAGCGCGACCAGAGCACAGCCTTCTCCGCGCGAGCGAGGTCCTCGGCGGTCGCCGTCGTCGACGTCTTGACAGCGGCAAGGGCACGGTCGGCCGCCTCGCGGCTCCGAATCCGCGCCGAGCCGAAGAAGACGACCGTGTCCTGAATATTTTCATCCCTGAACCGCTTCAACGGTTCCAGGTACTCCGCCAGGATTCTGAGCGGCCGTGCATCGTCGCTCTCGAGGAACGGCGGCATCAAGTAGGCAAGAAGTTGTGATTGCATTCGCGGACGGGAGATCGAGTGGACTCGAACTGGGATTCGTATTCGGATTCGTGTTCGGATTTCGTATTCGTATTCGCGATCGCCGTGCGCGAGGCTCAGGCGCCAGGACTACCGAGACGCTCGAGTTTGATGAAGTTCGCGGACTGATGATCCAGGTCCTGGCTGATGCTGACCAGTACCGCAATATCGCCCGGCGCGACCAGTCCTCGCGCGAGCAGCGCCTCGCCGACACGGCGTCGCGTCGTGTCTACGTCGGCAGCGACGCTGGCGACGATCGGATGCACACTGCGATAGAGGCTGAGACGGCGCGCGACCGCTTCGCTGTCTGTGACCGCCAGCACCGCCGCGTCGGGACGCAGCGACGACAACACCCGCGCCGTGTTGCCTTCCCGCGTGATGGCGACGATGACGGCCGCACGGCTGTGACTGGCGAGGGTGATGGCGGCTTCGCACAGTGCGCGTCCGTGGCCGGCGTGCATCGGACTCGCGCCTGTGACATCGAGCGAGAGCGGCGGCAGCACTTCGGCATCACGGATGATCGCGTCCAGCGTCCGTACCGCCTCGACGGGATATTGGCCGGCGGCTGTCTCGCCTGCCAGCATGATCGCGTCCACGCCGTCGTCTACCGCGTTGGCCGCGTCGCTGACCTCGGCGCGCGTCGGTCTCGGCTCACTTCGCATCGACTCGAGCACCTGGGTGGCGACGATGACAGGGACACCTCGGACCCGCGCGCATCGCGTGATCTCTTTCTGGACGCGCGGCACGCGCTCGAGTGGAACCTCGAGGCCGAGATCGCCGCGCGCGACCATCACGGCCTGGCAGCTGTCGAGCACTTCGTCCAGCCGCGCGATCGCTTCCGGCCGTTCTAGCTTGGCCACGAGCGGAACGTCCTGACCTCCGGCCGCCGACATGACCGCACGCGCGGCGTCGAGATCGGCTCCGCTCTGCACGAAGCTCAATGCGACGAGGTCGACGCCGAGCGACAGACCGAAACGAAGATCGTCCGTGTCTTTGCGTGTCAATGCAGAGGCGGGCAGCGCGACACCTGGCGCGTTGATGCCTTTGTGCGCACCGAGTGACGTTCCGTGGAGCACGGTTGTTTCGATGGCCGTTCCGGTCGTCTTGACGACCCGCAGGACGACCCGGCCATCGTCGAGCAACAAATCCTGACCAGGTCGTACCGCGCGCGCCAGCTCGCCGTACGTCGTCGAGACGCGTCCGGGACCGCCCTCGAAATCCCCGGTCTCGATCACGAGCGGGTCGCCGATCTTCAGCGGAATCGCAGCACCACCGGCGAGCCGCCCCGTCCGAATCTTTGGACCGCTGAGGTCCTGCAGGATTGCCACTGCCCGGCCCGCGCGCTCGGCGGCGTGACGAACACGCGCGAAGCTCGCCGCGTGCGTTTCGTGCGTGCCGTGCGAAAAGTTCAGCCGGATGACGTCCACGCCCGCGAGCATGAGCTCGTCGAGCGTCCGGTCTGTGTCACACGCCGGACCCAGGGTGGCAACGATCTTCGTGTGCCGCATGGCACTCAGCTTACAATCGGGCACCGAATGGACCAAGCGATTCACACGGTTGACACCGTGATCGAACGAATCAGGCTTGCTGGCCAGGCCGGAAGCGCGCCGATGGTGGACGAAGCGACCGGCAAGCTGCTGCGAACGCAGGCGCTGAATGCGCGCGCACGCCGTGTGCTCGAAATCGGCACGGGCATCGGATACGCAACGTTGTGTCTGGCGGCCGCGGTGCCGCCGCAAGGCCTCCTCCTGACGATCGAGAGTGACCCGGGCCGCGCCGCGGTGGCGCGTCGCCACATCGAGGAGGCCGGGCTGTCGTCGCGTGTCATCGTGATTGCTGGGGATGCGCGGCGATACCTCCATAAAGTGAGTGGACCCTTCGATCTGGTGTTCCAGGACAGCGAGCCCGGGATTTACGCCGAGTTGCACGATAAACTGGTGGCGCTGCTGCGGCCGGGCGGCGCGCTCATCTGCAATCACATTCGCGAAGGCAGCGAAGCCGCCGACGCGCTGGCCGCGGATCCACGTCTCATGACGTCATTCCTTCCAACGGGCGACGGCCTCTCGCTGTCGATCACGCTATGACTCCGGCGGCATGGCTGGAGGCC
Organism: Acidobacteriota bacterium; assembly: GCA_046731935.1. Classification (GTDB taxonomy): domain Bacteria; phylum Acidobacteriota; class Vicinamibacteria; order Vicinamibacterales; family JAENWD01; genus CAVUPP01. The sequence goes on along the minus strand of JBKPMA010000484.1, from coordinate 964 downwards.
GCCCGCGCGGATGCGCAGGCGCGTGGATTGACCGGCACCGTGCCCGTGCTCGAGACGTTGTCGCGGATGATGCAGGTGCTCCGATCCGCACCGTGGAACGATCGCGCCGCACCGCCGCCCGACGAGGCCGAATCAGCCGATGGATCCCGCTGATCTCGACATCCGATCGGCACTGGCCGCCCAGCGGCAGGGCGAGTTGACGTCGTGGGATCTGACTGCCGCGTGTCTCGCGCGCATCGAAGCGCACAACGACACCTACCGCGCGTTCATCGCGACGACCAGCAGCGAGGCGATGGCGGCGGCTGCCGCCGCCGATCACGCCCGTGGACGCGGCGAGTGGCTCGGCCCGCTGCACGGCATTCCAATCTCGCTCAAGGATCTCGTCGACCAGCGCGGCGTGCCGACGACAGCCGGATCGAGGGTGGCACCGGCCACGCCGGCCTCAGCGGATGCCCCCGTCACGGCACGCTTGCGCCGTGCAGGTGCGGTTCTCGTCGGCAAATGCAACCTGCATGAATTCGCGTTCGGGACGACCAGCGAGGAATCCGCGTTTGGTGCCGCGCGCAATCCGGCCGATCCCACGCGGTCGCCGGGCGGTTCGAGCGGCGGGTCTGCGATCGCCGTCAAGACGGGCATGTCGCTCGCCTCGATCGGTACGGATACCGGCGGATCGATCCGCATTCCGGCGGCGGCGTGCGGAATCGTCGGGTTGAAGCCCGGACTGGGCGAGATCTCGTGCGACGGCGTCGTGCCGCTCAGCCGAACGCTCGATCACGTCGGTCCGCTCGCAAAGACCGTGGCTGATGCGGCGATCGTCTACGGAGCGGTGACCGGGAACCTCGTCGCAGCCCTCGAGCGTCCGCGGCCCATCAACGGGATTCGGATTGGCGTGCTCGGCGACTATTTCACCGCGCGCCTGGAACCCTGTCTCTTATACACATCTCCGAGCCCACGAGACCAACGA
>JBKPMA010000483.1:0-3798 GCA_046731935.1 Acidobacteriota bacterium | reverse complement strand
ACCGGGTCCACGCCGGTTGTGCGAGCGGAGGAAAGCCCGCATCGCCGATGACGGCGGGGAGTGCGGCGAGCCGCTGCGGCCAGTTACCGTTCTCGGGATGGAGCCGATAGTCGTTGAACGCCCAATACGTGTATCCCCCGGTCAGGTGCGCCATCTCGTCGAACGTCATGCTCTTCTGCGAGACCGCAGACACGGCCATGACGTAGTAGAGCGTCAGCAATACCCCTGCGGCCGCCGTCGAAGACAGCCGCCGCGGGGAAGCACCTGGCGGCACGGGTCAGTGCTCCACGGAACCGCTGCCGCGCGCGTCGCGGGTGGATCGTTCGGGTGGGCCAGGAAAGCGCCGTCGCACGATATACAGCGGACGTTCCTTCACTTCGTCGTAGATGCGGGCGAGATACTCCCCGATGAGGCCGATCGAGACCAGCTGCACGCCGCCGAGAAACAACACGAGCGTGACCAGCGTCGTGAAACCCATCTGCGCCTGTTCGACGCCCGCGAGCCGCCGCAGCACGAACCGCGCAGCGAGCACGAATCCTGTGATGCAGATGAAGCCGCCGGCGAACACCATCAGACGCAGCGGTTTGTACGAGAAGCTGAACACGCCGTCGAGCGCGTAGTGCAGCAGGCGGCCGAAGCTCTGTTTCGGAAGACCGGACGCGCGCTGCTGTCGGTCGTAGTAGATCGCCCGCTGATCGAAGCCGACCCACGCGCGCAGACCCGGCAGGAATCTGTTCTTCTCGGGGAGCCGGTTCAGTTCTTCGAGCGCTTTTCGATCCAGGAGCCCGAACACACCGACGTGGGCAGGAATCGGAAAATCCGCGAGCCAACCGAACAACCGGTGGAACAAGGCGAACGCCCACCGCCTCGGGCCTCGCTCCTGCCGGGACCGCCGCTCCGCCCGGACGACTTCGGCACCGGATCGCCAGCTCGCGACCAGTTCGGCAATCAGCTCGGGCGGATCCTGCAGGTCTCCGTCCATGACGACGGTCGCGTCTGCCGTGGACGCCGCCAGACCGGCAGCAATCGCCGCCTGGTGGCCGAAGTTGCGCGACAGGTCGACCACGGTGAAACGCGGGTCGCGCCCCTGGTGCTCGAGCATCATCTCGAGCGATGTGTCGACGCTCCCGTCGTTGACGTAGATCACCTGCGAATCGAGATCCGGAAGCCCGTCGATCGCCGCACGTGTGCGAGTGAACAGCTCCTCGAGGACGGCGCTCTCGTTGCAGATCGGAATGACGATGGCGAGGGTGAGTCTCGCGGAGCCCGCCGGGGGGTGGCTGGAGTGACTGCCGCTCGCTGTGAGGGCGTCAGGTGCTCCCATCGGGTCGAGTATATCCCGGCTTCACCGCGTGCAGATGTAGTCGCCCATCACGAGGCAGTCGATATCGGTCTTCAGGAAGCATTGCACGGCATCCTCCGGCGTACAGACGATGGGCTCGCCTCTGACGTTGAAGGAGGTATTGAGGACGACAGGCACGCCGGTCAACGTCTTGAAGGCATCGACCAGCGTCCAGAAGCGCGGGTTGTGCGCGCGCGAAATTGTCTGGATGCGGGCCGTTCCATCGACGTGCGTGACGGCCGGGATCCGCGCTTTCACGTCGTCTCGGACGCGGCAGACGATGGTCATGAACGGCGCCGGCGCGGTGACGTGGAAGAACCGCGGCGCATCCTCCTCGAGGACCGACGGCGCGAACGGACGATACGCCTCCCGGAACTTCACCTTGCTGTTGATGACGTCCTTCATATCCGCGCGTCTGGGATCCGCGAGGATGCTGCGGTTGCCCAACGCGCGAGGTCCCCATTCCATTCGGCCCTGGTACCAGCCGAGCACCTTGCCGTCGGCCAGCATCGCCGCCGCCTGCCGTTCCACGTCGTCCACGCGCCGGGCGCTGAGGCCGTGAGCCGCGATGGCGTGCTGGATAGCCGACTCGGGATACTCCGGTCCCCAGTAGGCGTGTTCCATCACGAACTGCCTGGGGTGCCCGAGCCGTTCGTGCCAGATGTGGAATGGGATACCGAGCGAGCATCCAGCGTCGCTCGCGGCCGGCTGCACCCAGACACCGTTGAAGATTTGCTTGTCGAGCAGCCGCCCGTTTGCGACGGCATTCAGCGCCACGCCCCCCGCCAGGCAAAGGTTCTGTTCGCCGGTTTCAGCGCGGCACCACGCAGCCATCTGCTCCATGAGCTCCTCGGTGAGCTTCTGTCCGCTCGCAGCGAGGTTTCTGTAGGGTTCGGCGTCCACGTGATGCTCGCCGGCGCATGGAGGACCGAACGTCTCGACGAACCGATGTGAATAGCAGTTGTCGCTCCCGAGATGGAACGCGAACCACGAGCTGTCGTTGCGCAGCCGGCCCTGCTCGAAGCGCACCATGTCGGCGAACGTGTCGGAAAAGGCAGGTTGGCCGTACGACGCCAGCCCCATCACTTTGTATTCGTCGGAGTTCGCTCTGTATCCGAGGAACTGCGTGAGCGCGGCGTAGAAGATGCCGAGCGAGTGGGGAAGAAAGGAACGCTTCAGCGGCCTGATGCGATTACCCGTGCCGTGCGCAAACAGGGTCGTGCAGTCTTCACCGCACAGATCGACGGTGAGAATCGCTGCCGACTGGTGCGGCGATACGAGAAACGTGCTGGCCGCGTGCGACAGGTGGTGGTCTACGAAATAGAACGTGCCGCGGAATCCCATTCGCCGCAGCTTGAACGGCACGGCAAGGTGGCTTGCCAGAGTGCCCACGGATCCGCGCCAATGCTTGCCTCCGCGAAACGTCTGAAGTGATGCGGGGAAGTAGCGGATGAGCCACCACAGGCGCTTCAGAAGACCTTTCCACGGTTGCCAGTAGAAGCCTGCATGCGACACGTCGGCCATCGTGATGCCGGCTTCGCGCAGGCAGTAGTCGATCGCCGCTGTTGGGAAGCGGTTGTCGTGCTTCTTGCGTGTGAAGCGCTCTTCCTCGGCGGCGGCGATGAGGATGCCGTCTTTGACCAGCGCCGCAGAGCTTTCGTGGATGTTGCAGCAGAGCCCCAGCAGGTATGTGGGACGCGCGTCAGCCATGAGCGGCGGCCCTCAAGCGCGCGAGTTCGCGTTCGATGTCGGGGCGCTGCGGGTGTGCGGGCGCCAGCCGCAGCACTTCTTCGAACTCTTTGATGGCAGCGGGCTCATCGTGGAGATAGCCGTCCAGAAGCAGCGCGCGAATCAGATGGGCGTGCGCGTAGGACGGGCTCAGAGCAATGGCCTGATTGACCTTGTCGATCGCCTGCCGGAACCCCGCGTCCGCGCGTTCGGCGAGCGCGTCAGCTTCCGCGGCACGCCCCTGTCCACGGAGCGCGGCCGCCTGCTGCGCCTCGCGCGAGGACCGATCCCACAGCAGTCCCGCCCAGTTCGTCAGGCTGGTGAAGCTCCCCGCCGGCCATGCCTTCACTGCGCGCTCGAACAGCACGAGCGCTTCGTCGTAGCGCTGATGCTCCGCGAAGATCGTGCCGAGGCCATCCATCGGCGGCGCGTACGATGGGTAGATCGCCAGCGCTCGCTCGAAGTGCTTCTGAGCCTCGGCAAAATGCTGCTCGGCGTCAGTCGTGCGGCTCGCTGCCGCTTCCCTGTCAGCCAGCGTCATCAGCACCCGCCCGTATTCTGACTGGATGCGCGCGCTGTCTGGGGCCGCCTTGATGGCCGAGGACCAGAGCGCGAGCTCGTTCTGCCAATCCGGATTGCGCGTCCACGTCCGAATCGCGCCAAGGACACACAGAACGGCCACCGCACCGTACACCGAGCGGCGGAGAGCCGGTCTCCGTTCGACCTGT
>JBKPMA010000482.1:0-3735 GCA_046731935.1 Acidobacteriota bacterium | reverse complement strand
GTGCCCAACAGGAACGGAACGATGATGCTCACCTGGCTCGTCACGATCGCGGCGCGGCTCTGCTCGCGCACGGCCCGGACGTTCAGATCCAGCCCGACGAGGAACATGTAGATCACGATGCCGACCTGGCTCAAGGCGTTCAGGTCGCCGAGACTGGACGGAGCGAACAGGGACGCAGAGATCGACGGGGCGACCCATCCAAGAAGCGATGGACCGAGCATGATCCCGGCAAACATCTCGCCGATGACGGTTGGCTGGCCCGCCCTGCGGAAGAGGCTTCCGACGAGGCGCGATGCGCCAACGATGGCGGCGATCTGCAGAACGAGTGTGGCGAGATTGGGCATTGGCGTTCAGGCGTTCAGCGGGCTCAGTGTAGGGTGCCGGCGCGTGGATGCACAATCACCGTCGTGCAGCCGCCGGCAGACCGGCGATCGCCCCGTCAACGAGCGTTTGAAAATCCCCACTCTCGCGCGAAATGTTGCGCGATCGCACCGACACCGATCCAGCACGCGCAGCATCAGCGACCACGACCGTGGCAGCGCGCTTGCACTCTCACGTACCCGGGTGCGGCATGTCCGTCGCGAGACGAATCATCGTCGGTCTGCACCGCGCATCCGGCCTCGGCCTCGTTGCCCTGATCGCCCTGGCGGGCTGCGGCTCTCCTGCTCCGACCCATCCCTCGCCGGTCTGTTCGTACATCCTTACATCCGACAGCCAATCGTTTTCACATGACGGCGGAACAGGTACGCTCAGCGTCACGACGCATGCCGGCTGCGCGTGGACAGTCCAGGGCGCGTCGGATTGGGTGACATTGTCGTCGGGCGCGAGCGGCACAGGTCCTGGCACCGTGACGTACGCCGTGGTGCCGAACGTGGATGCTGCCGCGCGCGAGAAAACGCTGCGCGTCGCGAACCGGTCGTACACCATCACCCAGGAAGGGCGCGAGCCGTGCGCCTACTCGATCGCCCCTGAGGCGCAGCGGTTCAGCGATGAAGGCGGACCAGCGTCTGTGCAGGTGACGACGGGGTCCGCATGCACGTGGTCGGCAAGAAGCACGGTTCCATGGCTGACGATTACCGCTGGCGAAGCCGGACGTGGATCCGGCACGGTGACGTACAAAGCGGATCCAAACAACGCGGCCGACAGACGAAGCGGTTCGCTGACTGTCGCGACCCGGATCCTGACGGTGAATCAAGACGGGGAGGACGCGACGCCACCAGCAAACTGTCAGTACTCCGTGACACCCGTGCAGTTCACGCCGTGCATGCCGGCCATCCGCCTCGCTGTGAGCGTCGCCACTCAGCCGCGGTGCCAGTGGACGGCAACAGCGAGTGTGCCCTGGTTGACGCTGCAGACAGGATCGGCCGGCGCGGGTCCCGGGACAATCGCGATCAATGTCCCCGACAACTACGACGCCCGACGCGATGGCGTCGTCATGGTGCGATGGCCGACGCCGACGGCAGGACAGAACATCCGCGTCGAACAAGCCGGATGTCTCTATGCCGTGAGCCAGGCGTCGTTCACGATCGCTGCAGCGGGCGGATCGGCCAGCTTCGATGTGATCCAGCAGAGCCTTCCCAACAGCTGCGGCGGCCCACTTCAGGACCGCTGTGTGTGGTCCGCGGCATCGAGCGTGTCATGGGTCAGCATCGCTGGCAGCATGCCACGATCGGGCGACAATCCGGTCGCGTTCACGGTCTCCGCGAATACCGGTGCCGCCCGCACTGGCCGCATCATCGTACGCGACAAGGCCGTGACGGTGGCGCAATCAGCGCCCTAGATCCGCCGCTGTCAGCAGCGTCCGGTCGCCGCGTTGGTCGGCATGGTCTTGTCTGCCGGGGATAGCCGTCGACGAAGGACGTGATACAGCGTCGCACCGGCGCAGCGGTTTGCAAAGACGACAGCAGCGACGGCCACGACGAATAACGTTTCTAACGGCCACGCCGCTATGCGGACATTCGTCAGCAGAGCGGCTCCGATCGCGAACGCCATCGTCGCCGCCATCGTCATGGCGAAGCGCCGCGGCGCTGGTGCCGCAGTGAGCCGCGCCAGCCCGCGCGGCCGCGCCACGACCACGTTGTAGATCGCGTCGAAGGGATTACGCGCTGGAACGAGCGCACTCCAGAACAGTACCAGCGCCAGCCCGGTGAACAGCGGCCCGCTCTGGAGCGCCACTCCGACAACGGTGAGGACGCCGATTATTCTCGGCTGGAGCATCAACGCCGAATACAACCGATCGTCTGGAGCTGTCAGGGGATAGCCCTGCTCGCGAATGAAGTCGAGACGAGAGACGCGCATTGTAGCCTCCTCGAGTGCCGCCGGAATGGCGGCCATCTATTTCCACAGCACGACAGCGCCAGTGACCACCAGCGCGCCGGCCCACATCCAATCCAGATTGATCCAGGCCCGGCGAAGCACACCGAGTCCGAGTCGGCGGTAGACAATCCATGCGGCGAGCCCCATGGCCGTGAAGTACGCGAGCGTATGAACACCGAGCGCGAAGACGCCAGCTGTCGCCACGCCCATTTCCGCCGCCGCCATGTGCGACGCGTGCTCATGCCCTGCCCCCAGTGCCGCCGACGACGGAGTGACGAACGGAAGCACCATCAGCCCCGCGCCATGCGCAGTGGCCATGAGGAACGACCACACGACGAGATCGCGTAGACCGACCTGCATGCCGCCGAACCGCGGATGCCGATGGCGCCACAGCTTGCGGAGGCCGAGCGCGATCAGGATGAGCGCGACAGCCGTTTTCAGCCCGTCGAGCGGCACGACGAGACCTGCAAGTAGCGCCGTCAGCAGGATCAGCGCGACCGCCGCGGCGTGGCCGAGTGCGATTGGCGGCAGCGCCCGCCACACCCCTCGTGCGCTGCCCTGCTGCATGCCGAGGGCGACCGCGAACAACCAGCCCATCCCCGGGTTGATACCGTGATACGCGCCGATCAAGACCATCGCTTCCCAGTGCATGACATCCTCCGCGTCTCACGCGTAGCAGAACGAGTCGGACGAAGCGTCTCCGCCTTCGAGGCGCACCTGATGCGGCCGCATCCCGTCAGTCTCGAGCAGGAAGCCCGGATCGAGCGCCATGCCGCCGTCGGGCCCCACGTCGACCTTCGCCATCCAGCCCTGGATGCCATCGGGATAGAACTGGCGATCCCACGGCGTGTAGAGGCTGTTCGTGAAATAGATGCGCCTGCCGTCCCGGCTGATCTCCACCATCTGCGGGCCGCCGTTCAACGGCTCTTTCGGGCTGCCGGGATGGGCGGCGCGGCTGACGATGCCTCCGAGCCGGACGGAGCTGACCTTCTTCGGATTGAACGGGTCACTGACGTCGTATTGAATGAACTCGCCCGAGCCCCAGCACGACACGTACAGAAAGCGATCGTCGAGCGACAGATTGATGTCGGTGACGAGCGGCGCCACTGCACCGAACCCTTGAAGCAGCGGTGGTAGCGTCCGCGGATCGGCGGGCTCGGCGGGAATTTCAATCACTTTCCTGACGGCCCATTCGCCGCTCGATCCATTCGAGCGTTTCCGGGTCGTATCGCGATACCACAGCCAAATCGATGACGAGAGATCCTTCAGAGAGATCACGACGCCCGCAAAGCCGTAGGCGCGGGCCGGATCGTGAGCCGGCCGCAGCTCCAAGACCATCTGCTGCTCGGCGCCAAGGTCCAGTTCCTGCACGTGGCGCCGCCGGCGCAAATCCCACACGTGCAGCGTGCTGCCGTACTG
>JBKPMA010000481.1:0-7953 GCA_046731935.1 Acidobacteriota bacterium | reverse complement strand
GAGGTCGCCGCCGGTGGCTGCGATGCCCGCATTGAGCGCGTGGGGCTTGCCCGGCGTCGGTTCAAACAGATAGTGCAGCCGCCCCTCAAAACGATTCATGTGCGCGTGGACGAGCGCGTGCGTGGCGTCCGTGGATGCGTTGTCGACGACAAGCACGTGCACATCGAGCCCATCGGGGCGCTCGGCGAGCCGAAGGCTGTCGAGTGTCCGTTCCAGCAGCGTGGCTCGGTTGAACGTCGGGAGGATGACGTCGATGCGCATCAGACGACCGCAGTGCGGCTGTACATCGAGGTTGTCGCAACGGCGGGTGCGAGTTCCATCGCTTCGTACAGCTCGTCGACGGCTCTCGCCGTGGCTCCGCCGGCTTTGTAAAAGAGTTCGGAGGCGACGGCTCGGCGCGTGGCGGATCGATCGGACGGATTGGCGAGCGAAAATTCGACGGCCTTTACCGCGCCTCTGGGGTCTTCCACCGAGTGCGACGCGTCAGCCAGAAGCCGGACGTACTCTTCACCGATGTTCGAGCCCCGGAGCAACGCGGGTACGTTGATTCGAACGAGCGGACGATCGAGCAGCAGGTATTCGAAACCCGCCGAACTGTGGTCGGTGATCATTACGTCCGCTGCGGCGAGATACGGGCAGATGTTCGAATCCGTGACCAGTACACCCTGGCCAGGCGGCAGTACTCGCGTCAGGCACGCCGCCCAGTCCACGCCGCCGGAGTAGAAGGCGCGAGGATCGCGCGAGCGGTCGTGCAGCTTGACGATGACATTCCAGGAGCGTCCAACGAGGCCCTGGACGAGCTCGAGCCCCATCGTGTTCAGCGATGACGCTGCGGACCACGTGGGTGCATAGAGAATCGTCGGCCGCGCGGGATCGAGTTCGAGTCTCTGCAGGACTGCATCGCGGCTGAGCGAGCCATCGACCAGGCAGTCCACTTTGGGCATGCCGACGAGGCGCGGCGCGTCGCTGTCCGGATCGATGGCGCCCGCGCTGATGAAATTCCGGAGTCTGCGCTGGTTGACGAAGAAGATGCGATGCCAGCGGCGCATCGACGTCTCGGGCGCATCGTAGTCGTGCTGAAACTTGCCCGCAACTCCGTGGAACATCTGGATACGCTTGGCGCCGCGCGGGAGCGGGGCCCACAGGAGATCGGCCGTGAGATAGACGTCGATCCGCTTCATGGCGGCGGCCCACGGTGCGACCACCGTCGTGCCCGGCTGGATGTGGCCGTGGAGCGCCGCTCGATTGCCATCCCGACCGCTGGACGTCACGTAGAACCGGACGCGCGCGTCCTGCGCGAGGGCGGCCTGGATTGGCGCAGCCATCGCGTAATTCATGGGCGTGGTGCAATCGATCAGCACCGATCGCGAGTCGTCACGCCGTGTGAGCGCACGATCGACCGCACGCACCCGGTCAACGACCTTCCACGCGTATCGGGAAGCGGTCATACGCGAACCGGCTCCTGCCAGGCGACACGAGCCACCGGCTTCTCGACACGCGTCGCCGCTGCGATGCGATCCGCCGTCAACTCGCGAGCGGCGACGATCATCGCGAAAAGGTAGTAGAACGTCCAGTAATAGCCGACCGATGCGAACTGCGCGCAGACGACCCAGCCCACGAAGCCGGCCGACATGGCGACAGAGTGCATCCGCATCCAGGTCCACTCGTCATCGGTGAACAGCCGTCTGGCCGCCTGCGTGGCCGGCGGACTGCGGGCCCCACGATCGCCGGTGAGAAAGATGCGACGGCACCAGAGCAGGGCAACGGCCGCGAATCCCAGCAGGATCAACATCCCCAGCAGCCCGAAGATCCCCATCTCCGCGGCCACCTGCAGCAGCACGTTGTGCGTTTCGTGCCACGGCTCCAACCGATCCGGCGGGTTGTAGTTCTTGAACTGTCCGGCACCGACGCCTGTCAGCGGATGGTCGAGGAATGTCTGCCACCCCTCCAACATCAGCTCCTTCCGGGCCTGACGGGATCCGGTGGTGTCTTCGGCTTGATCGGTGATGCTGCTCATCCGCGCCCAGAACCACGAGGGCATCACCGGAGCAATGGCGAGGACAGCGAGCAGTGCGGCGATCCCCAATCCCGGCCGCAGCTTTCGTCCCTGGAAGATGAAGACGAGTCCGGCGGCGCCCAGCCCCAACATGCCGGCGCGCGACTTGGTGAAGATGATGGTCAACAGCATCAGCACCGCGAACCCGGCCGCCGCAATCCGCGGCAGTGGACGGCCCCGCGTGATCGCGATGACCACCGCGATCGGCAGAAACGTCACCATGTTCGTGGCGAGATCGTTCGGATTGCCCGCCATTCCCGAGATCGATCCGTGCAGCCGCTCGCCTTTGACGAGATTGTGTCCACTGACGAAATCGATCACGCCGCGGAACGCGATGTACCCCATCGCGAACAGAATCAGCCACGACAACGATCGCAGCGCTTTGACTCCTCTGACGGAGTTGATCATCAGCACGAACACGACGACGACCTTGACGTAGATCTCCGTGAACGTACTCAGGGCACCCCCTGGCCACACTGAGAACGGAGCCGTCACGAGCATGACGGCGGCCATGAAGGCAACCGCCAGCGTTTCAGGCGAGAGCCGCACGAGTGCCAGCTGCCGGTTGAGCCGATTTCCAAACAGCGCGATGAGCGCAATGGTCGCCGTGCATTCGGGCAACCGCAACGGGGCGATCAACGGCAGGGTGTCTTGCGGACGGAAGAACAGCAGCCCTGTGAACGCAAAGAGGCCCCAGAAGGCCAGACTCGGCTTGTCGATCTCGGGCGGGACGAACCGCGCCGCGTCAATCGCCGGGCCGGCGGACGGACGGCGGGTATCGAGCGCACTGACGTCGCCCTCGGACTGGCCCCTGCCTGTATTGAACGCGAGTCGCTCCATCGTTCACCGCCACACGCGCTTGCCGAGTCCGAGCGCGATCGGTCCGTAGATAGCCGCTACATTCATGACCACGAAGGCGTACGACACGCGCGCTAGACGCCGAATCCATCTCGTCATCGTTCACACCATCAATCGTCAGGCGTGCGACACTTCACGCCGGCGCAGCCCATGCCACTCGAGAGCCGCGCCGTACGCGGCCAGGCCGTAGAAGGCCACCTGGCACGCGAACACGACCGCATAGAACCAGCTCGTCACCGCGAGTGTGCCGCTCGCGGCCAGCAAGACAAGCAGTGCGTACGGCACCAGCAGCCGCCCGATCTTGTGCGAGACGAACTGCAGCCAGATCGGGTTGAGCACGGGAACCAGAAGCCGTGGCTCGAACCGAAGCAGCTGGTAATTGCCAGCCAGCGTCCGGCTCTTGCGCCTGAACTCGTCCGGCGCTGACGCGCTCGCGCAATCGAACGCGCGCGCGCGGTCCTCGAAGACGACTCGAAATCCCGCGAGCACGACGCGCATCGGCGCGAGCACGTCGTCGAGAATCGCGTCAGGCGGCAACGGCCGCCAGAGACTGCGGCGCATCGCGTGAATGGCCCCCGTGGCACCCACGGTCGATCCGATCCGGCTCTCCTGTAAACGCAGCCACTTCTCGAACCGCCAGTACGCTCCAACGCCGTCACCGAAGCCGCGCTGGGCTTCCGCCTCCACGTCGAGCACCAGTGCACCCGAGACGCCCCCGACACGGGGATCGGCCAGAGGCGACACCAGCGCACGCAATGCGTCTGGTGCAAAGGCCTGGCGGGCGTCGGCAAAAACGAGCACGTCGTGTTCAGCCATCGCGACACCCGCGTTCAGCGCGCGGGCCTTTCCGCCCGCGGGCAACAGCACGACGTCGACCTGATGTTCGAACTCACGAAGGATCGACGCGGTCTCGTCAGTCGATCCGTCAGAGACCGCAATGATTTGCCGCAGGTCGTCCGGGTAGTCGATCGACAGCAGGTTCTCGAGACGCGTACGCAGCACCGTTGCTTCGTTTCGCACCACCAGCACGATCGACACCGACGGCGTGATCAGCCCACGCGCGACCGGGCGGGAGCCGAGACGCGTCCACACAGCCAGCATCAGCGGATAGCCGATGTAGACGTATCCGACGATGGCGAGTGCCAGCCAGAATGCGACGACCATCACGCGTTCCCTGCCGCAAACGACGCAATCACCGGCGCTCGGTTTCGGGCTCGAACCCGAAGAGGAAGTTCTTTACCCAACTGCGTCTCGCGGGACGTTCCGTGGGCTCAGGCTTAAACGGCGCCGCCTGCGGCAACGGCGCAGTCACTGATGTACGCCCCGGGACCGCCACGGGCGGTGCCAGCATGCGAGCCGGGCGCACGGGGGGCCACGAGCGCTGCAGCGTCACCTCGGCCGCGCGGCTCGGCTGCGCGGACGAAGGACGCCGATCCACTGCCGCGTCGCGAGACCAGATCGTGTCGCGGAACGACCAGGCCGGCTCCTCGCTTGCGGGCTGAGACGACCGCAACGGGAAATCCGCCAGTTCGGGCGGTGGTGGCGGCGCCGCCGCCTGCGGCAGGGGAGGTGGCGTCGCAGGACCTGCAGCCGACACTGGCAGCGCCGGTGGCTTCGAGGGCACGCGCGTCTGCTCCGGACGGAACACTGCGGGATCCAACTGCGGGCTGACACTCGCCGTGGATCGCGAGGGCGCAGCCGCCTCACGCAAGACGTTCGACGACTCGAGATCGGCGATCGCGGATTCGACGAGCGGCACGTCGATCACGCGCCGCTCCTCCGCATAACCGGCGAGCAGCGCGGCGTCGCAAATGACGTTGATCAGCCGGGGCACGCCGCCGCTTCGAGCGTGGACCAGATCCGTCACGTCCCGCGTGAACTCGATCGGGGCACCGATGGCAGCACGCTTGAGGCGATGGTTGATATAGCGCGCGGTTTCGTCCGCATCGAGCGGGCCGAGGTGATAACGCACGGTGACGCGCTGCCGCAGCTGTTCAAGGAACGGCCGTTCGAGCGAATCGCGCAGGTTGGGCTGGCCGACGAGCACGATCTGCACGAGCTTCGACTTCTCTGTCTCGAGATTCGAGAGCATCCGAAGCTCCTCGAGTGCTTCGGCAGACAGGTTCTGCGCCTCGTCGATAACGGCGAGTACGCGACGGCCCTGCGCGCGCTGCTGGATCAGGACCTGCGCCAGTTCGCGCAGCATTGCCGGCTTCGTGGCGGGCGGGTTCGTGATGCCCAGATCGAGGAGCATCGACTCCAGGAGCTCGACACCCGTCAGCAGCGTGTTCACGAGCCGGATGACGGTGGTCTGTCCGTCAAGCGTGCGTACCAGCACCTGCAGCAGCGTGGTCTTGCCAGAGCCAATCTCACCGGTGATCACCACGAACCCCGCGTGTCCTTCGATCGCGAAGCGGAGATAGTCCAGCGCTTCGCGGTGCACACGGCTGGGGTAGAGGAAGTCCGGATCCGGGCTCAAGGCGAACGGTCGGCTGCGGAGCTGATAGAAGCGTTCGTACATGGGTCAGTCTCTTCCTTTGGTGCGGCTCACACCCATCGTCAGGGCTGCTCTCGCACCCGCCTCAAGAAGCATTCGCCGTGCCGAAACGTCTGATGAGCGGCATGCTCCGCCTCAGCAGGCCATCGACGTGACCGAGGTACTCACGGCGGCCTTCCGTTCCGACGGCGACCAGAAACAGGGCGAAATAGACGATCGCACTCAGTACGAGCTGCACTGCGATTGCCAGCAGCCTCGAGGGGAAATGCGGACTGATGAGCGCGAGTCCGCCGAGTGAGACGAACGCTGGCCACAAGGCAGGCCAGACCGAGTATCGCAACGTCTGAGCCATACTCAGACCGACGCGGCGGCACGCTGTGGGGAACAGCGTGAACAACGAGATGAGGGCAACGGGAATGGCCGTACCTACGGCGACGCCGGTCAGTCCAATCGATCCAACCAGCGCCACACTCAACGCGAAGTTTCCAAGGCCCATCAGCGTGATGAGTGCCGTGAGCCGCCGGTGCATGCCGGCCCCCTTCAGCACAATCGACGACGTCGCCGCTGCGACTCGGATGACGACCACAAGCGCCAGGATCTGAACGATGATCGCCGTGGCTCCGAATCCCGCGCCAAGCCAGGCCGTCATGAGCGGATGAGCCATGATCGCCAGTCCGCCGCCAATCGGAAGGACGGTGGCGAGCGACAGACGCGTGCCTTCGAGAAATACCCGTCGCAGCCGCAGTTCGCGCTGGCCGGCGTCGCAATCGACGACGATGGGGAAGAGCGCATCGCCGAGCTGGTTCGACAGCCGCAACGCGAGATCCGTGAGCCGCTGCGCCGGCGACCAGAGCGCCACAGCCGCCGCACCAACGAAGGCCCCGACCACGATCACGTCGATCGAGTAGTTGACCTTGTAGGCGATATCCAGCAGCAGCATGTAAACGCTGAAGCCGCTGACCTCGTGGAATCGTTCACGCCTGAACGAGGTCCACTTGATTGCGAGGCCGGGGAACGTACGGTAGGCATTCAACCGATACACGAGGAGGGCAAGCACCCGCACGCTGGTGGTCGCAGCCACCAGCGCCACGATGCCGTATCCCGACAACAGGACCGCCACATTGGCCGCCGCCACCGCAAGGCTGGTGACGATGCTGGTCAGATTGTTGAGGTGGTACCGCTGAAAGCCGACGATGATGCCGCCATACCAGCCGAAGGCGAATCGGGCGGCGACGTTGGCGCCGATGATGAGGAGCAGCGTCCGGCTGGTCTCGATCTCTGCCGGCGTCAACTTACTCATCAGGTGAAGGTTCATCGCGATGACGATCACGAACAGGTACGCCGCCGCGCCGATCCCGGCGTAAACGAGCGAAAACGTGCTCAAAACCTCATTGAGGGCCTGCACGTTCCGCTGGGCCCGATAGCGCGCGACAAACCGGACCAGCGCCCCGCCATAGCCCAGATCGAGCATGTCGAAATAGACGGTGAACGACGACGTCAACATCCAGAGGCCGTACGCGGCCATGCCGAGATGCGACAGATTGAAGGGCAGCATGACGAGCCCGAGAACGGCGTCGATCAGGTACGCGAGATACCGTGTCGAGACGTTGTGCGCCAGGACGGTTACGGCGTGCGGGTCGTCACCCCAGATGTGCGGATCGGCAGCGGGAGCCCCCGTGTCACTCACTGGGCGCCCTTCCCGAAGAGGATGACCTTGACCGTGTCAATGACGATCGTCAAGTCGAACACGAGCGAGAGGTGCTTCACGTAGTACAGGTCGTATCGCAGCTTTTCGGATGCGTCTTCGATCGACGCACCGTACCGGTACTTGACCTGGGCCCAGCCCGTGAGTCCGGGCTTCACAGCATGCCGCTCCGGATAGAAGGGAATCGCCTCCGTCAGCTGGCGCACGAAGTACGGACGCTCGGGCCGCGGCCCGACGAAGCTCATGTCTCCGCGAAGCACGTTCCAGAACTGCGGTAGCTCGTCCAGCCGCGTCAGCCGGATGAAGTGTCCAACCTTCGTCGCCCGGCTATCCCCCTCCTGCGCCCAGACGGGAATATCGCCTTCGGCATCCACGCGCATCGAGCGGAATTTGTAGAGCATGAACGGATGCCCGTGTTCGCCGACACGCTGCTGCCGGTAGATGATGGGTCTGCCAGACTCGAGCCAGACCAGCGCCGCCGTCAACGCCATTGGCACCGCCGCCAGCACGATGCCCACGCTCGACAGCGCGATATCCACTCCGCGCTTCACGAACCGGTGCCACCGGAACACGCGGAATCCGTCCGAGAAAATGAGCGAGCTCGGTGTGAGGCTCTCGAGCATCAGCTTGTTCGCGATCCGCTCGTACGTCGTAGCGGCCTCTTCGACGGGAATGCCCGAGAGCTTCGCGTGCATCAGCTCTTCGATCGGCAGCGCGCCGCGGCGATCGGACACGGCCACGACGATCCGTTCCACGCCGTAGCGCGCGATCAGGTGAGCGAGCTCGCTGCCTTCACCCAGCACGCGTGGGCTGCCCTCCTCGTACTCACCGGTGTAG
>JBKPMA010000480.1:0-5384 GCA_046731935.1 Acidobacteriota bacterium | reverse complement strand
CCTCAGTACCTATCTGCAGGGGCTGCGCGAGGAACGGAAGGCTGTCATCGCCGTCAGCGACGGCTGGTTGCTGTTTCGAGAGAATCAGGCGCTGATGCGCATCGGCAACTGCGACCCGCCGCCGACAGGCCCGCAGATAGGTGTGGGGCCAGACGGCCGCATCACGAGCGACAAGCCGCACGCGGAGGGGAACTACTCACAGCAGACGTGCGACACGGACAAGATGCACCTCGCACAGCTCGACAACTGGCAGACCTTCCGGGATCTCCTGGATCGGGCGAATCGCGCCAACGTGAGTTTCTATCCAATCGATTCTCGAGGCCTGCCTGCGTTCGATACGCAGATCAACGAAGATACGGCGACGACGGTTGGCGTGCCGGTCGCCGTTGACAGACAGATGCTCACGACGCGCATCGAAAACCTGCGGACGCTGGCCGACGCCACCGACGGCCTCGCGGTCGTCGAAAGCAACGATCTCGAGCGCGGCGTGCGGCGGATCGTGGACGACCTCTCGTCGTATTACCTGCTTGGCTATTACTCGACCAATACGAAGCTCGATGGAGGCTTCCGCGCGATCAAAGTGCGTGTGAAGCGGCCCGGCGTGGACGTGCGGGCACGGCGCGGGTACAGAGCGCCGACCGAAGACGAGATCACACGCGCTCGCGAGCTGACAGCGAAGGCCCAGTCAGGGCCGCCACCCGCCTTCCAGACCGCAATGGCCTCGCTTGCGTCCGTGCGCAGTAACTTCCGGTTCATCACCAGTGTCAGCTGGCTCGCGGCGCCAATCGACGATTCGGTGCCAGGCGCGAAGAGCCACGTGTGGATTGTCGGCGAGATCGATCAGTCCACGTCCAAGGGTCAGGAGTGGCTCGGCGGCGCGCAAGCCGACGTGCTCTTGACCGCCGAAGACGGCGTCACGCTCGCGGACCTCACACAACCAGTTCCCGCGCCCGTACGCATGGTCAGCGTCACGTTGCCGGACCTACCGATGGCTCCTGGCGAGTACACGCTGCGGCTGCGCCTCAAGCCCACGAGCGGCGGCCTGCCGTTCATGGACACGGTCCACTTCACCGTGGCGGATGGTGGCGATCTCACGGGCAAGCCGCGTCTGCTGCGCCGCGGATTGTCCACCGGCGTGCAATACGTCGTCACGGCCGATCCTCAATTCCGCCGGACGGATCGCGTGCGCGTGGAGATTCCACTGTTGGGGCAGGTGGATGGCGCGAGCGGAGAACTGCTCAACAAGAGCGGCCAGGTCATGCCCGTGCCGGTCGCTGCCGCGACACGCCGCGAGGATGCCACGTTGCAATGGGCGAGTGCGGAAGCCGTACTGGCGCCGCTGGCGCCGGGTGACTACGCCATCCGCACGACCATCCAGCGCGGCTCGACGACGCAGCAGATCCTGACGGCGTTCCGCATCGTGCCATGAACCTCGAGCGGAGGCGCGCTCCTTGAGGCCTGCCTCCCGTCCGGAGTATTCTGACCGAGCCAGCCCTGTCACCTCTCCGTGGAGTGTCCCGGTGCGTACGTGCGCGCAGTGGCTCCGCCAGGCGCGGTTCCATCGCCCTCTCACTCACGTCTGTCTCGGCATCCTCGTCCTGACCATCGCCGCCGTCAGTGTGCGCGGGCGCGAGGAGCGGCAGGCGGCCGCCCCTGAAGGGAAGCCGCAGACCAACGCTCCGGCGCAGCCGAATCCGCAGGCGCTCCCGGCGTTCCGCGGAGGCGCCAACCTGGTTCGAGTGGACGTGTTTCCCACGGCGGACGGGAAGCCGGTTCGCGATCTGGCAGCAGCCGACTTCGAGGTCTTCGAAGACGGCAAGCCGCAGAAGGTCGAGAGCTTCGAGCACGTCGAGATCAGCGGACAGATTCCTCAGGACGATCGGCGCGAGCCCAACACAGTGCGTGAAGCGCGCGCGATGGCCGAGGACTCGCGCAGCCGCGTCTTCGTCATTTTCCTGGACACGTATCACACCGAGCTGTCCGGCTCGCACCGGATGCAGAAGGTCCTCGTAGACCTGCTCGATCGCATCATCGGACCCGACGATCTGTTCGCGGTGATGACGCCCGAGATGTCGCCAACGGATCTGGCGCTCGCGCGGCGCAGCGAGACCACGGCTGGCATGCTGTCGCGGTACTGGACGTGGGGGCGGCGCGATCAAATCGCCGATATCGACCCGATCGAGTTGGAGTACCAGCATTGCTACCCGGAGACAGCGTTCGGGCCGTGCGACGACCCGGCCAGGGCCGGCATGCCGCCTCGGGGCTTCTACAATGGCATCGCCAAGGAGATGATCGCGCGGCGCCGCGAGCGGATGGTGCTCGACGCCCTCGGGGATCTGAGTATCTATCTGGAGGGTTTGCGGGACGAACGGAAAGCGGTCATCGCGATCAGCGACGGCTGGCTGCTCTACCGCCCAAATCCATCGCTGACGCGCCTTGCGCCATGCGACCAGCCGTCCGCAGGGCCGCAAGCGACTACCGGTCGCGATGGACGCCTCACCACGACGGAATCGACACATCACCGGTGCGAGGCCGATCGCGGAAAGCTCGCGCAGCTCGACGACTGGCAGCGGTTCCAGGATCTCCTCGATCGCGCCAACCGCGCCAACGTCAGCTTCTATCCCATCGACTCGCGCGGACTCCCGGCCTTCGATACGCAGATCTACGAGGACACGCCGACGACCATCGGCGTGCCGGTCTATGTCGACAAGCAGATGCTCACGACACGCATCGAGAGCCTGCGGACGCTTGCCGACGCGACCGACGGCCTTGCCGTCGTCGAAAACAACAATCTCGAACGCGGAGTGCGGCGGATCGTGGACGATCTCACGTCGTACTACCTGCTCGGCTACTACTCTACCAATCCGAAACTGGATGGACGTTTCCGCTCGATCAAGGTGAAGGTGAAGCGTGCTGGCGTCGACGTTCGCGCACGGCGCGGTTACAAGGCGCCAACCGAAGAAGAGGTCACGCGAAGCCACGAGCTGACGGCCAAGGCCGCGGTTTCAGGTCCGCCTCCGGCATTCCAGACCGCGATTGCCTCGCTCGCGGCTGTGCGCAGCAACTTCCGGTTCATCACGAGCGTCAGCTGGCTCGCGGCACCGATCGACGATTCGGTGCCAGGTGCGAAGAGCCACGTCTGGATCGTGGGCGAGATGGATCAGGCGACCTCGAAGGGCCAGGAATGGCTTGGCGGCGCCGAGGCGGACGTGCTGCTGACCGCGGCGGATGGCGTCAAGATCGCCGAGCTCACAAAACCGGTACCGGCTCCGGTTCGGATCGTCAACGTGACGCTGCCCGACGTGCCGCTTGGTCCGGGCGAGTACACCTTGCGACTCCGGCTCAAGCCGTCCGGCGGTGGCCTGCCGTTCATGGACACTGTGCACTTTACGGTGGCGGATGCTGGCGATCTCACGGGCAAGGCGCGGCTCCTGCGGCGTGGACTGTCGACGGGCGTGCAGTATGTCGCCACGGCGGATCCACAGTTCAGACGCACGGACCGCCTGCGCGTAGAGATTCCGCTGCTCGGCGCCGTGGACGGCGCACGCGGCGAGCTGCTCAACAAGACAGGTCAAGTGATGCCGGTTCCGGTCGAAGCCTCGACGCGCCGAGAAGATGCCACGCTTCAGTGGGCAAGTGCGGATGCGTCGCTCGCACCGCTGGCGCCCGGCGATTACGCCATTCGCACGACGATTCAGCGCGGAACGACGAAGCAGGAAGTACTGACGGCGTTTCGCATCGTCCCCTGATTCCGCATAGAGGTCACCGTGCCACGTCAGTGGGCCGCCCTCGCGGCGGCATCGATACTCGGTCTCGCACCCTGGCTGCTGACGTCGGAAGCGAATCAGGCTGCGCCGCCCGCAACACCGCAGACTGCGCCCGCCCAGCCGGGCGCGACGCAGCCGTTTCACGTCGAAACCAACTTCGTCCGCGTGGATGTGTTTCCGACGTCCGACGGCCGTCCGGTCCTCGACCTGACCGCGAACGATTTCGAGGTGCTCGAAGACGGCGCGCCGCAGCGCATCGAGACCTTCGAACACGTGCAGATCGACCAACTGATCTCGACGACAGATCGGCGCGATCCTTCGACGGTTGCCGAGTCGCGTGCAGCGGCCATGAATCCGCGGGCCCGTGTGTTCGTCATCTTCCTCGATGGATACCAGACGCCGGTCGAGGCCTCGTACCGCATCCAGCACGTGCTGGCCACGATGCTGGATCGGCTGATCGGACCCGATGATCTGTTTGCCGTGATGACGCCGAGGATGTCGGCCAGTGAGATCGTATTCGGGCGACGCACGGAGACGATCGAGAGCGAGCTGCAGCGCTACTGGTACTGGGGCCGGGCAGATGCGATGGTTCAGCAGGATCCCGAGGATCAGCTGATCCTGTCGTGCTACGGCGATACACCACCGGGTTCGCGAAACGATCCCGGCGTCGACGCTGGTGCGCTCATCGCCCGCAGGCACGAAAAGCTCGTGATGGACGCGCTGATCGATCTGTCGCGATACCTTCGCGGCGTGCGCGACGAACGTAAGGCGGTCATTGCCGTGACCAGCGGATGGCAGCTGTTTCAGCCCGACAACAGCCTGTTGAAGGGTCCGGGCGTCCTCGGCGGTTCAGATCCCGGACGGGTTGGGACCGGGCCTGATGGACGGTTGACGACGGATACGACTCAGGCCTACGGCAACGCGTCACCACACCAGTGCGAACGGATACGGTTCGATCTCGCGAACATCGATGACCACGAGGCGTTCTATCGCATGCTCGACATCGCCAACAGAGCGAACGTCAGCTTCTATCCGATCGATGCCGCCGGGCTCAGGGCGTCGGACCATCTGATGGACCTGCCGCAGAACGTCGGTCAACGGATCCTCGAGACGCAACTCGCGACGGTTCGTTCGCTGGCCGAGAACACCGACGGCATTGTCGTGAGCGATACCAACGATCTCGGCGCTGGCACGCGCCGGATCGTGGACGATCTCTCCTCGTACTATCTGCTCGGCTACTACTCGACGAACACCCGGCCGGATGGCAAGTTCCACAAGATCACCGTCCGCGTGAAGCGATCCGGTGTGGACGTCCGTGCGCGTCGAGGATATCTGGCACCATCGATGTCGGATCTCGCCGCGGCGCGCGCCGCCGCCGCGACACCAGTCTCGACGAGAGCGCCGGATCAGATCGAGCGGGCGATCGCAGACCTGTCGTCCTTCCGGTCGAATCCGCACATCCTCACGCGTGCGAGTCTCGTGGCCGACACCGCGGCGCCAGCAACCGGACGACTGTGGATGGTGGTGGAGCTCGGTCCGACCACAGCGAACGCGGCCGAGTGGTGGCGGGGCGGCACGGCAGACGTCGTCATCTCAACCGCGAGTGGTGTTCTGGTG
>JBKPMA010000479.1:0-5399 GCA_046731935.1 Acidobacteriota bacterium | reverse complement strand
CCCCGAATGTGTGGATGAAGCGGATGTTGATGTCGTCCTGACTTGTCTTCGTGGTCGTCGAGTAGTGGAAGTTCTGGAGACTGGCCTGATTGGGCTGTGGCATCACGGCCAGCAGTGCCTGCGCGGAGGGATCGATCCGATTGGCTGGGATGACGCCGCCGGGGAATGGCTGCCCGGTGCTGGGATCGAGGATCGGCTGCCCGAGTGCCGAGAGATCGCCGGTGCGCTCCGCAGGTGTGAGCACGCGCGAGTACGCGTCGTACGGCGTACGGGACCGATTGCCCGTGTAGTTCAGGAAGAAGAACGTTCGCGTGCCGCCGGCGTACAGCTTTGGAATCGTGAGCGGCCCGCCGATTGTGCCGCCGAATCGCTGCTGGAAGTAACTCGGCTTGCTGGTCGCCTGTCCGTTCAGTGAGAACGGCGCGGCATCGAGCGCAGAGCTGCTGACGCTTTCGTACAGCGACCCGCGCAGGCGGTTGTTGCGCATCCGTCCGAACCCGGCACGTCCGCCCGCGAATCCACCACCAGGGCCGAAGCCACCGCCTCCGCCTCCTCCACCGAAGCCGCCGCCGGGGCCTCCAAACCCGCCTCCACCGCCCGGGCCGCCGAAGCCGCCGCCTGGTGCGCCAGGAAACCCCTGGCCCCCTTCACCCGGCGGTCCTTCGCCGTACTGTGACGGATCGAATCGCTCGCCGGGTCCCATCCCATCTGACGACCGGTTGCTCGCGAGTGTCGTCACCGTCTCGGTGGACGTGTCTGCTGAAAAGCCTGGTGGGAGCAACGGCTGCGCCGCCGCATCAGTGCTGTCTGTTGACTGCGTGGCGCCCTGATCGGCACGCAGCGTCAGACCTTGAAACTGCGCCGGCCCCTGTTGCTGGCGGCCTCGCCCGCGCGCCGATTGTGCGTTGCCGGACCCGCTACGGGTGCCCCCTCGTGCCGGAGTGGCTGACCGCGTCGTCGGCGCAGAGGGAGACGTCTCATCGCTCGCGCGCGGCTCAGCCACTGCCGGTTTGGGTTGGCGCGACGCAAGGGTCGTCGTAAGCGTCAGCTGCACCCGACACGCGTCCGTCGTCAACGTGAGCGCTCGCTCGACCGGCGCGAACGCGACGAGTTCCCCCTTGAGAACGTAATCCCCTGGTCCAGGTGCTGTGAGCTCGAAGGTGCCGTCCGGACCAGTGGATCCCGCGATCGGTTTGGCGTCTGAGCCGGTGGTCGATGTGAGCGTGAGAGCCACGCCAGGCAGTGGCACCTGGCCAGCCACGATCGTCCCCGTGACACTGCACGTGGCCGGCGCCGGCGCCTGCGCGGCGGATGCTGCGAGCGGCACGCTCAACGCGACACACGCAGACACGACACGGATGAGGCGACGGACGGGCATCAAGCTGTCAGTGTGACGCGGCGCCCCCGCGAGTGGCCGGACCGATCGCGGCAGGCGCATATCTGGAATTCTCGGCCGGAGGTCGCTGGTTCCAGTTTCTGGCCGCAAGTGGCCGCGCGCCGTGCTTAGAGCGCGGCCGGATCGGGATGCGTCCAGGGTTCCCGGTACGGACGGCGCAGAAGGCGGCCGGCCTCGTCATCGTCGACGACCGCCCCTCGCTCGTGATTCCACTCGATCGTGCGGCCGATCTGCATCGACACATTGGCCAGAATGCATGCGGTGGTGGACATGTAGCCCTGTTCGATATCCGCAACCGGCCGTCCCCGGGTATCAATGGCGTGCAGCAGATCGGCCATGTGCCCACGGATCGCGGGTGCGACGTGTGTCTCGAGATCCTTCTCGGTTCGATCCTCGGGAAACTTGTCGAACTCGTACACCACGTCTTCGTGGATCGGTTGTCCAGAGCCGTGGGGAATGAAGTCATAGCCGTACACGCTGCCCTTGAGCGTTCCCTTGTCGCCGTACAGCGTGAAGCCCCACGGGTACTTCGGATCGACAGGATCACCGTACGTGCGATGCGTCCACGTCACGCGCAGATCGGGAAAATCAAAAGTCGCGGTTTGCGTGTCGCTGATGTTCGCTTTCTTCCCGCGGTCGACGAGGATGCCGCCCGTCGACGAGATCCGCGTCGGCATGCCGAGGTCCAGCAGCCAGCGGACCGCATCGAGCATGTGGATGCACATGTCACCGACGATGCCGTTGCTGTATTCCATGAAGGCACGCCAGCCGCGCGGGTGCACCTGTTTGTTGTAGGGACGCAATGGTGCCGGACCGGTCCACATCTCGTAGTCGAGCGTCTCTGGAGGCGGCGTGTCCGGATAGTCCTGCCCAGGCCGCATCGCGTAGTAGCAATAGACTTCTGCGTACCCGACACGTCCGAGTGTGCCTTCGCGGATGACGCGATCCCGCGCGTGAATCAGGTGGGGCGTGCTGCGGCGCTGCGTGCCGACCTGAACGACGCGGTTGTACTTACGCGCGGCCGCGAGGATCGCCTGCCCCTCGACCACGTCCACGCTGATCGGCTTCTGGAGATACAAATCCGCGCCGGCCTGCATCGCGGCGATGGCCGCGAGCGCGTGCCAGTGATCGGGCGTCGCAATCAACACCAGATCGAGATCCTTCTCGGCGAGCATCTTCCGGTAATCGCTGTAGGTGCGCGGCCGCGCGTGTGACGCCTGCCGGCTCGCCACGAGACTGGCAGCGTCCGCCAGCATCGTGCGATCCACATCGCATAAGGACACCACCTCGACGGGTTCCACCTGAATGAGCCGCAGGAGGTCGGCCTTGCCGTACCAGCCGCTGCCGATCAGTCCGACGCGGCGCGGACGCGCCGGGGCTCTGGCGGCAACCAGCCGAGTCGACGCGAGGCCAAGGGCGGCGGTTGCGGAGGTCTGCAGGAATTGACGGCGATCCATGCTGGCGTTTGTAGGCGAACGCCTCCGGAAAAGCAAATCATCTCAGTCTTCAGTCTTCAGTCTGCAGTCTACGGTCTCCGGGGCGACCGCGGTCCGACCCGAGCACTTCGAAGGTGGCTTTGCCAGCCGTAGCTCGATGGTGACGTGAGGCCCTCCTACGCGCCTGCGGCGCTTCGGCGGGCAACCTTCGCATAGACGAATCGAGCGAAGGTTGGTGCCAAAGGGGGGAATCGAACCCCCACGACCCAAAGGGTCGGCAGATTTTGAGTCTGCTGCGTCTGCCAGTTCCGCCACTTTGGCTAGCTACGGACGCGAACGCGCCGGAGTGCTCCTTCGAGTATAGGAGCCTGGGCGTGGAGGCGACAAGCGAATCGTCGGCGGCTCGATCGGCGCGAGATGCGGGCTGAGCACAACCTCGGGAAAGCCAGCCGTTGACGGCGCCGCGAAGAGCAGCCTCCATCGTCCATCCCGCAGGTAGCGGTCGAAGAAGGCCAGCGTATAGGCGTTCAGCACCGCCTCCATCCGGCGGCCGTCGATGCGGCCGAGCAGGCCCCCGAGCTCGAGGATCGGCGCGACGAGACTCGCGTCCGAGAAGTTCCAGTGTCTGGCGCCGGTGACCTCGACACGATAGCGATCGCCAGTGGAGCGTCCGTAGATGTCGTCGTTGAGGGTGTTGCCTTCACGCACGAAGTAGAGCAGTGGCACGTCGAGCGGCGTGGTCTCGGCGCGACCGTGCTGACGTCCATCCATGTTGAGTGCGGCCGCGCACCGATCGTCGCGCAGGCAGAATTCCGCCGCGGCGGATCCACCGAACGACATCCCGAACACGCCAAGCCTGGAGCGGTCGAGCCGGTGTGCCATGAGCGGCGTCGCCAGGCCCTGATCTCGCGAGGTCCCGTCGTCGATCGATTCGAGATGATCGACGACCCGCCCGATGTCCTGCACCCACAGGGCGAGACTCTGATCGAGCAGCGCATGTCGACCGCCGGGTGACGTGCGCGCTTCGCGTGCCTGCGCGAAGACGGCGCGCATCCGCTCGCCATTGCCCACGAGCAGGTGCCCATCGGGAAACACGAGTCCAGCACTCTCGTACGGATGCCCAACGCTGAAGACGATGAAGCCGTGGCTGGCGAGCTCTTCCATCTGAACGCTGTTCTGCCATGGCGTGGACCCGTAACCGTGCGAGAACACCACCACCGGATACCGCGCCTGTGAACTGGCAATCGGCGCGTCCGGGTAGCTATGCGAGCGGATCGTGTGAAGATGCGAAAGCGGGTTGAGTCGAGGCAGACCGGCCAGCGAGAGTGCCGCGGGTGTTGCGATTGGCGCGTCCGGCCAGAACAACTCCGGACTCGCTCCTGGCGCTGGAGCAGCTGGATACCAAGCGAGGATCGGCAGCAGACGCCGCGAGCCATCATGCGCGAGCGGATCGATCGGCGCGTCAGCATCGAGGACGAAGCGCACGCGCCCGACGCGGTTCGCGCCGGAGGGCATCGGCGGAGTGAATACCGGGAAGCCGAGCGCGAGCACGAGTGTGGTCGCGAAGAGTCCAGCAAGCGATAGCGTCCGAAGCCACGTGATCGCGCGGCGCGGTGCCGTCCGTCTTGGGCGATCTGCCGTGGCGCGCCAAAGCGAAATCAACAGCCAGACCGCTACGGCGTACGCCGCGCCGAATTGCCATCGCGGCAACCACACGACGACCTGCAGTGCGACACACACGGCCGCCGCACCCGCCAGCCAGCGCCACCATGCGGCAGGTCCTCGCGCCCGCGTAGGAGCTGCGAATGCGGCGGGCGCGAGCAGCAGTACGAGCAGAATGTCGAGTGGATGCATGAACGAGGCAGGACGGCAGCTTGCAGATTACGCGCGGAGGCGACAGAATGCCATCGCAGCCCGGCCGTAGCTGGGGTGCCGCTTTCTACCGGAGCCTTCCATGAGCATGAGCAAGATCGTCCAGGACGCCATCAACCGGCAGGTCAATGCCGAACTGAGCGCGTCGTATCAATATCTCGCGATGTCGGCATATTGCGAACAACAGCACCTTCGCGGCATCGCCCGCTGGATGCGCATCCAGAGCCAGGAAGAATACGGGCATGGCATGAAGCTGTTCGATTTCCTGATTGCCCGCGGCGGAGGCGTCGAGCTGAAGCAGCTCACTGCCCCGACCGTCACCTTTCCGAATCTGATTGCGGTGTTCGAGACCGTGCTGCGGCAGGAACAGGAAGTCAGCGCTGCCATCGACGCGCTCTACGACCTCGCGTTCCGCGAAAAGGCGTTCTCGGCGACCGTCGAGCTCCAGTGGTTTCTCACGGAACAGGTCGAGGAAGAGCAGTCGGCGCGGGAAATCCTCGCGAAGCTGCAGATGGTCAAAGACGATCCTGCGTCGCTGCTGGATCTCGACCGCGATCTCGGATCACGCGCGGCCGGAGCGGTGTAGTGTTCGGTCTACGGTCTTCGGTCTACGGTCTGCGGTCCGGGGTCTGCGGTCTTCCCACTACGAACTACGGACTACGAACTACGAACTGTAGTTCGTAGTTCATGCAATC
>JBKPMA010000478.1:0-4762 GCA_046731935.1 Acidobacteriota bacterium | reverse complement strand
GGCCTACACCGACATGAGCGATCCGCGGTGGACGTGGGGGCGCAAGTACACGCTGCTCCACGTCGATCCTGCCAAGAAGCCGTCGCAGAAGATCGGCGTCTCCAACCGCCGCGGCTGGGCCGGCTACTGGAAGAACGGGCTGCTCTTCATCAAGCGCTACGACTACACCGAGGGCGCCACATATCCTGACTTCGGCGTCAATACGGAGACGTACACGTCAGAGAACTTCGTCGAGCTCGAAACGTTGGGTCCGATGAAGCGCCTCGCACCCGGGCAGGCCAACACGCATGAAGAACGGTGGACGCTGCACAAAGACGTGCAGGTCGGATCCACTGAAGACGCCCTCGACGCCGCGCTCAGCGCGGTCCTGAAGTAACAATCGCCGAGTGTGTGGCCGCAGCCTCGCCGCGCACCGGAGTGGTGGCCAGCTGCGGCACGTCGCGATCGGAATCGTGTAGAGTGGAATCGTGAGGGGGCGAGCACGGACGACGCGAAAGGGCGCGTTTCCGCGGTCGGTGACGCTGCTGGTTGTCATCGCCGCGTCATGGAGCCTCGTCACGACACGGGCGCAAGTGCCGCCGCCACCCGAAGGCGCGCCGATGACGCCGGCGCTGGTGCGGCTGATCGGCAAGCACCTCGTCGAACCGGCCGTCTCCGGCTTCCTCTATGCCGAAGGGCCGCTGTGGCGATCGGACGGCTACCTGCTGTTCGCCGATTCTCCGAGAAACCGGATCCATCGATGGAATCCACGCGGCGGCCTGGCCGTGCTGCGCGAGCCGAGCTTCACGGCGACGGCGCTTGCGTTCGACCTCGAAGGACGGCTGCTCGCGACGGAACACGGCAATCGCCGCATCTCGCGCACTGAGTCCAACGGTACGCTCGTGACCCTCGTGGACCGCTATGAGGGCAAGCGGCTGAACAGCCCGAACGATCTCGTGGTCGCGGCGAATGGCGCCGTCTACTTCACCGATCCCCCGTACGGACTGCCGCGTCAGCGCGAAGGGAAGGAGCTCGACTTCCAAGGCGTCTACCGATTGGATCCGGACGGGCGCCTCGTCCTGCTCGTTCGTGACATGGTTCGTCCGAACGGCATCGGCCTCTCGCCGGACGGCAAGACGCTCTACGTCACCGACACCGACCGTAGTCTGATTCGTGCGTTCTCGCTGCGTGCCGATGGCAGCATCGAGTCAACGCGGATCCTGGCGACGATCAAGCCGTGGCGCGAAGGTATGCAAGGCGCGCCGGACGGGATGACGCTCGATGTGAAAGGGCGGCTCTACATCGCCGGACCCGGCGGCATCTGGGTCTTCGACGACAACGGCGGACGCCTCGGCGTCATTGCCACACCCGAGCCTCCCTCGTCGTGCACCTTCGGCGACGCCACCGGCCAGACGCTCTACATCGCCGCGCGATCCCGCATCTACAAGGTGCACCTCAACGTTCAGGGTTTCTCGCTTCGGCCGTATAAGAAATAGTCGAAGGGTCGAAAGGTCAAAGGGTCAAAAAGTCAAAGGAATTGACCTGTGATCAGACGACACGTGCGAAGCCTCTACCGACTCTTCGACCTTTCGACTCTTCGACGCTTCGACCTTTCCGACCCCCTATGTCGCCAGCCTTACAGACTGGTGCGAGCGCGCGGACTCATAGATCGCCATCATGATCGTGAGATCCTTCAGCCCCTCCTCACCGGGCGTCTTGGGCTCAGTGTTCTGCATGACGCAGTCGGAGAGATGGTCCATCTCCGCCGCAAAGTGATCGATGACGGGCTGCGGGCGCTCTTCGACGACCGAACCGCCGCTGGCCCGCATCCGCAATCCTGAATAGATCAACGCGGGCTCGAGCTCCGCCCAGCCGCGCGTGCCGACGACCCGGAAGCGGTTGAGGGGACCCCCATAGCTGGACGTGCAGTTGGCCAGTACGCCAGAGGGGAACCGCAGCTGGAACGTCAGCGTCTCCTCGACCTCGCGAAAGCGTGGATCACCCGGCGTCGTGTATTCCATCGCATAGACGTCGGTGGGTTCCTCGTTGGTCAGATAGCGGGCCGCGTTGAGCGCATAGATGCCGATATCCATCAGCGAGCCCCCGCCCGCCATCTTCCGATTCAACCGCCACTGGTTCGGATCACCAATCGAGAAACCGGCATCTGCCAGGACCACTTTGAGTGGACCGAATTCCTGATCGCGAACCACCTTGATGAGCGCCTGGTTGAACGGTTCGTGATGCAGCCGGTAGCCGATGGACAGCTTCTTTCCTGCGGTCCGGCACGCCTCGATCATCTGCCGGCAGTCTTCGGGTGTGTTGGCCATCGGCTTCTCGCACAGGACGTGCTTCCCGGCCTTGGCGGCACGAATCGTGTACTCGGCGTGCATGCTGTTGGGGAGCACGACGTACACGATGTCGATGTCCGGGTTGTCTCTGAGCCGATCGTAGGTCTCGTAGTTGTAGATGGACGATTCGGCCACGCCGTAGCGGAGCGCCAGCTTCTTCGCTTTGTCAGGATGTCCCGAAACGAGTGCCGTGACCTTCGACTTCTCGCAGCGGGCAAACGCCGGCAGGATCTGATTGATTGCCAGGCTGCCGAGACCTACGACGGCCCAGCCCAGTTTGCGGCCGGGAGGATCGGGGACTCGCTGTGCGGCGGCAACGCCGGCGAGTGCGGGAGCCGCGACGAGACCGGCGCCGGCCTGCTGGAGGAACCGGCGGCGTGAGACTGAGGCGCGCATGTCAGGCATGCGCGACATATTACTGCGAACATTCAATGACGAATGCAGATTGACGAATGACGATTCGCCCGCCGGGGCGCCTTGGAACAATTGAAGAATGGCCCCGGCGCCACAGTCTGTTATTCGTCAATCGTCAATCTGGATTCGTCAGTGGTTACCGTCGTATCTCGAAGTCCACCCACTGAGACGCGCGCCGGTCGATCTTGCCGTTGCCTTTCTTCCGCTGGACGTCCACCTGCAGCGAGTACGGTCCGGACGGCATGTCTTTGCCGAGATCGAGCGCGCCGCCGATCGAGATGACCGAGATTTTCTTGTCGGGCTCGGGCACCTTCACGGGCTGCACCGGGCTCTGGTACACGGCCTTACCGTGGCGGAACAGAGTCGTGGACATCTCGAGGTTCTCCGTATCCCCGAGCCCGTCGTAGATCTCATACGCGTAGACGGCCTTGCTGCCGGGATTGAGGATGCGAATCGTCGGTCCCAGGAGAGTCTCAACCGACAGGCTGGTCGTCGCCACTTCGAGTGGTGCGACGTCGAGCGCCACGCTGGTGTCGGCAAAGCCCTTGAGCATCAGGCCGGACAGGGCGAGCTTGCCCTTGCCCACCTGCGGGATCACCAGGAACTGGGAGCTCGAGCCGCTGCGTCCGGTGGTGACGTCGCGGATCGCGGCGCGAATCTGGTATGCGCCGGGGCGATCCACGAACAGCCGGCTGCGATACACGATGCCGTGATCCAGGGCGCCTTTGTATTGCTCGTCCGTGAGATTCCACGTGGTCGTTTTTCGATTGCTGGCCGTGACCTGGCCGTTGTCGTCCACCGCGAGGATCCCCAACTCGAGCTGCGCGGTGCGATGCCCGTCGGGCGTCTGTGAGAAGGCGATGTCGTTGGCGTCCACGAAGAACATCGACTGCACCGACGACTGCTTGCCGTCGTGCCAGAAGTCGGACGTCAGCCGGGCGCTGACGTCGGCGTTCGCGAACGGTGTCAAGGCCGCCACGAGCAGCGGATCCGTAATGGTCTTTACCGCGTCTCGCGGACTGGCGGGACCGAAGAATCCCTGGCGCGTGCGCACGTGTGTGTGCGGACGTTTCACGCTGATGTGCACGGCGCCCTGGTTCCAACCTGTCAGCGGGGTATCGGGCGGTACGGTATATCCGAGCAGGTAGTAGCCCTGCTGATCCGCGAGGGCTTTGTCGATCGCACGGCCGATGTCGTTCGTGTTCATGAACGCGAGGCCGCCGGTCTGATCGGCGATGAACTGCAGCGACTCCTGGCTGTTGATCCGCTCGTTGTTCCGGGCACTCTGAGCGTTGCGGAGCGGTACGTCCTGAATGTTGTTTTCAGAGTTGCCGGGCACAATGCCGCCGCCGCCCGGACCGCCTGCACCGGTTGGAGCGCCCCAGTCCCGCACCACGCCGTTGTCTTCAGCGGTCAGGCCCGACGTCTGCAGTCCCCTCGCGTCGATCGTGTAGAGGACGATGCCGGCGCGATTGACGTTGTCCAGCATCCTGGTCAACGCGCTCCAGAGCAGTCCGCCCCCCATTCGCTCCTGGAACATCTCCGCGAAGCCCTCCGATAGCAGCACGATCGACTTGCGGCCGGGCAGACGCTGAACACCCTGAGCGATGAACTCGACCGCCGACAGCGAGCCGACACCGGTCATCGTCCGGCGGAGTCCGTCTATTTTCTCCGTGGACGATGGATCGCTCCCACGCGCTTCCGCTATCGAGGACTGCGGCCCCGGCAACGGCGACGTGAGATAGGTGGCAGACAACGGTTCGAAGGACGAGACGCCCCGGCGACTGCGGGAATCCCACTGGACGCGATCGACCGCGAGCTTCAACAACCGCTTGTCACTCGTGAATTGCTGCAATGCACCGACACCGGAAGCGGTCCGAATGATGGCGACGAGATCGCCGGGTCCCAGTTCCGATTCGACGTACTTGCTCAAAGCCTTTCGGACCGCGAACGTGCTTTCGAAGGACAGACTCAGATCGTCCACGACGAACGCGATCGTCCGCGTGATGCGACCCGTACCC
>JBKPMA010000477.1:0-7141 GCA_046731935.1 Acidobacteriota bacterium | reverse complement strand
GATCCGCACCTTCTCGAGCAGGTCATCGTGCTTGCTGATGCCCTGCTGGGCGAGCTTGATGAACGAGTTCTCGTTGGCTTGTTCCTTGAGCGCCCACGTCGCATGCCGCGCGAGATACCGAAACGTCGTGAACGCGATCCGGCGTCCGGCGATGAGGTGCAGCGGGATCGGAACCTTGAGCCTTGGAAGATGCGCGCCGGCAAACGACAGATACGGCGCGGTCGAAAGGTACATCCATCCGCCCGCTTTCAGCACACGCGCGCACTCACGCAGGTAGCGCAGCGCGTCTGCGACGTGCTCGATGACCGCGTGCGACAGCACGACGTCGAAGCTGCCGTCCGCGAACGGGAGCGCTTGGCCGTCGGCCTGCAGGAAGCGCAGATTCGCGATGCCGCGTTCGGATGCCAGACGCGTTCCCGCGTTCTTGAATCGCGGGACGAGATCGATGGCGACGACGTCGTCGGCTTCTTCGGCAAACGACAGCGGCATCCCGCCGCCGCCGCAGCCGGCGTCGAGTACCCGGCCGTGAAACGTGGCGCCGGCGGCGTCCAGAAACGCGAAGACCTTGGCGCTCCGGTAATACTCGAACAGCGCGTAATCGTACTCCGAGCGGAACCGGAGATCTGCATGCGCCTTGATGGCGCGGTCGTCAATCCTTCGCACTCGGGCTCCGGGCGGGCTGGCAACTGGCCGGCTTCAAGATGAGCGCGGCGCGGTCGTGCCCGCCGGCGGTTTCGGCGACATCGAAAGTTCTCAGAATACGCCATCCGGGGCATCCGTCGAGCACGTCGGTGATCACTGGACCTTCGTACCCTTTCCACGGTGTGAGATACGTCAAGAGGTAATGCGTGTCGGTCCTCGTCAGTCGATCCTCGTAGTTTCCGAATCCGCGGCCGACGAAGATCGGCTTGATGCGATTGTCGAGGGCAAGGCCGTTCGCGAGTTTTCCCTGCACGAGCGTGCCAGGCGGCAGCCACTCGCCCAGGAGCCGTGAGGCCGTCACGTTCTTGTAGGTGCGGCCGGCCGCCCACTGACCGAATTGCGCGAGATCGCCGGCCATCAGCACGCCGACGATCACGAGGGCGGCGCCGCTCGTCCAGGATTGTCCTGCGAGCCATGGTCCCAGTCGCTTCCAGGACGCGTAGGCGGTCAGTGTGACGAGAACCGCGGCGACCGCGGATGCACGAACGCTCGGTCGCACGTCATAAAGGAACGGGAGCCTCACGATTGCGCCGAGCGCGATATACGCGGCGTACAGCACGAGGGGCAAGGCGAGCCAACGCACCCGCGCCGGCACCGCCGCCGCGGCCATCGGCAGCAGCCGGCCGTCGCGCACGAGCACCAGCACCGCCAGTACAACGAACGCCGGTATCAGGAAGATGTAGCGGCGCTCGTTGCCGACGTCGTGGACGATCATTTCGAGCATCCCGAGCGCGACCCAGAGGACGAGCAGCCGGTCAGGGCCGGACGCCGAGCGCCAACGCACGACGAGTCCGAAACATGCAGCCAGCGCAGTGACCGTGATCAGCCATTGTCGAGTGAAGAAGTCGTGGATCACGGGCAGCCAGGACGCGCGGTCCACCAGCGCGTGCACGCCGTACGTAGGCTTCCGCGTCACGGACATCTGCCAGTTGTAGAAGCGGAACTCCTGCCAGTACGGCACGACGAAAAACACGAGGAAGAGCGTGCCGGCTGCGGCGGCGCCGGCGAGCGTCCAGAGCGCCGCGTGTCGGGGTCGGGCCTCCGGAGTTGGGCCTTCTGGGGGGGGCGTGCCAGACGGTGCACGCCCGACTCCGAAGGCCCGACCCCGAAGGCCCGACGCCGAACCAGCGACCGCGATCACGACCTCCAACCCGAGCGCGCCGAGATAGAACGCTGCCGCGGCCTTGGTGAAGAACGCAAGGATCGCGCTCACGCCCGCGACAGCTCCCCAGATCGGCCGTCGGTACGCGAGCGCGTACGCGCTCCACGAGATCGCGATGAACGCCACCATCGTCGTCTCCATGAGAGCCGCGCGATTCCACATCACCCAGATGTAATTGGTAGCCAGCAGCGCGGCCGCCGCGATTCCCGCCCGCCGTGACGCGCACGCGGCCACCCCGAGGCCGACAGCGATGATCGACAACAGGCCCATCACTTGTGAGACGGTGCGTACCTGCCATTGCCCGACACCGAAGGCCGACAGCGCGACGTATTCGAGGCCGGTAAAGACCGGCGTGAGATACATCGGATTCCATCGGTCCGTTGACCATTCGCCCCACAACACCTTGTTGCGCGCGTTGTGGACCCACGGGCCTTCGTCGTGCCACGTGATGCCGACCGCTGCCTGCCAGGGCGGATCCGCCGTCGGAAACACGAACCGCAGGCCGGCGCCAAGCGTCACGAGCAGCACCAGCAGAGCGGCGAACCGGCGAGGTGTCAGGTCGGAGGGTGAGCTCACGACGATGCCTGCCGTGTCCAGATTTCGAAGTTGTGCAGATCGGTCGCCTTCACGTAGTGGGCGTTCAGCCACGCGACGAGAGACGGCTGAGTGCGCCAGAACTCATCCGAGTTCAATCCGTCCGGATCCCAGTCGCGATGTTGCAGCACGACGATCTTCGGCGCCGCCGTCTGCAGATCGTCGAGCAGCCCGCGCACGCCGTACCGCGGCTCACTGGCCTCGAAACCGACGATGACGGGACGGCTCCAGAAGAAGCGCGAGGCGCTGACGCGATCGGAGCCGACATACGCCCACGGAGAGAATCCAAAGACGAACACGCGGTCGCCATCGGACGAATGCGCGCGCAGATAGTCCGCGAGCTGATGCACGGCGAGGGCGGAATACTTGTCGCCGGAGTCGGCGCGGCCGTAGCGGGCCAGGTAGGTGTCGCGATCGAGGCGCCCCAGCCCGCCGGCAAGATCGTACGTCGTGTAGTCCCACCCGCGCCTGAAATCACCGACACGCCATACGGCGATCGCGATCAGTAACAGCACCGCGATGCGGACCGTGCGTCCAGCGCGCTGCCACGACAGCGCTGCGGAGCACCCTGCCGCGAGCGCAAGCGCTGGACCGGCCTGCACGAAGTACTGGGGCAATCCACGGCTGCCGTTGATCGCAATCGAGAGGCAGGCCGCCGCCACCCACGCCACTGGAAGCCAAAGCGCGCGACTGCGCAACCCAAAAAACAGGAGAACGGCGCATCCGGCTCCACCGACGAGCCAGAGCGGATCCACGCGCGCGTAGCCAATGGGGAACGTCAGAAGATAGCTCACCGCATGGAGTGGGCCGTGATACGTCTCACCTGAGTACCGTACGTTGTACGTGATGGTCGCCCGGAGGAAATCGTCGAAGATCCCGTAGTACGCAAAGTGAGCTACGGTCGCGAGTGGAATCACGAGCGCGCCGGCCGCAAGCCCTGCGAGATTGCGAAGCCATGCCGCCGCCGGTGGACGACGAGAGTCAGCGTCCAGAACGAAGACGCCGAATGCGAGCGGCACTGCGAACACAGCCGCGTTGTACTTGAACACGATCGCGAGTCCGAGCAGCAGGCCAGCCCCAAGTGCCGCGAATTGAGACGGGCGCGAACGGGCCGCAGCTCCTGGCCTCAGCCTCGCCACGAGCAGCAGCGCCGCCGTGATGAACAGTGCGATGAAGACCTCGGCCTGAGATCGCACCCTGACGCCGCCCAATCGGCCCAGTGCGGGGTTGCCGAGCAGGAGGAAGATCAGCGCCGACGCCCAGCCTGCCGCCTCCGATCCTGTGACGGCGCGGCCGAGCGGGATCAACAGCAGCGCCGTCACGGCTGCGAGAACGAGATCGGCCGCTGGCACGACCGACTCGTGCGGCCACAGGCGCCAGAGCGCCGCATAGGCGAAATGAATTCCCGGCGGTTTTTGATCCCACGCGTCGCGATACGGCTGACCGCCGTCGAGGATGCGCTGGCCGACGTAGGCATAAAGCGCCTGATCGGCCCCGGCCGGCTGCGCCAGCGACGGCAGGCGAACCAGCAGGAGCGCGGCACACGCGGCCGCGAGCAGAAGGCGGGATGGCAGGCTTGGCTCCAGAAAACCGTTTGGCGTGGCTGCGCGCTTGCGCCAGAATCACTCTACTACACGGCCCGGTCCGGCCCGCGCCTCCTCACCTGTGTCTGCACCGCCTGCGACCGAGAACCCCCTCGCGCCTGAATTGTCGATGGTCGTGCCGACATACAACGAGCGCGGCCGGATCGCGGAGCTGGCCGAGGCGGTCTTCGCGGTGTTCCGATCGGCTGGCATCGCCGGTGAGCTCGTCATCGTGGACGACAACTCGCCGGACGGCACGGGTGACGTGGCTGACGAACTCGCCCGTCGGTTCCGCGTGCGTGTCGTGCACCGGACCGGCAAGCTGGGGCTCGGGTCGGCAGTGATGGAAGGCTTCACCGCGGCCGAGGCGCCGGTCGTCGGCGTGATGGACGCGGACTTCAGCCATCCGCCTGACGTGATCCCCCGTCTGCTCCGCGCCCTCACGACCTCCAACGCGGATGCGGTCGTCGGCAGCCGCTACGTGACCGGCGGTGCGGTCATGAACTGGCCGTTGGCGCGGGTGATCATGTCGCGCCTGGCCTGCCTCCTTGCCCGTCCGCTCACGCCGGTGCGGGATGCGACGTCCGGCTTCTTCCTGATCCGCCGCGCCGTGGTCCACGGTGTGCGCATCGAAGCCGGCGGATTCAAGATCTGCCTGGAGTTGCTGCTGCGGGGCCCGGTGACGTCAGTGGCGGAGGTGCCGTACACGTTCGTGGACCGCACGACCGGCCAGAGCAAGATGTCCACGCGAGAGGCGCTCGGCTACTTCACGCAGCTCAGGCAGCTGCTGTGGGTCAAACTGTCAGGCAAGGCGCCGCATCCGCGGTATCAGCGCGTCGATCTCTAGACACGTATCGATCGCCTGGAAGGCAGCGTTGGGAGTTGCAGCTGTCAGGCCTGGCTCGACTCAGGCCTGCGGAGCCGACCTCACGCGTGGCGGGACGCCGCTGCCGAAGCACCCGCAGGCGCTTCCGCTGCCGCCGCCGCCTGCGCGACCGGCTGGCCGAGCAGAATCCGTCGCATCAGGCTGAGCACGATACCCGGCTTTGTCTGCACGATCTTCAGCGCATCGCTGAAATGCCGCGCCAGATAAGCCGGCCTCAAAAAGAAGCGCCGCTTCGCTCGATTGATGGCCTTCATGACCAGGGCCTCGTCGAGACCACCGGATCGAAGGAGGGAGTACGAATACTCCATCCTCGACCAGTCCTGGCTGACGAGCAGGCCCTCGCGCACGCACTTCTCGTACAACTCGGTGCCCGGGTAGGGAACCGCCGGATAGAAATTCGCGAAGTCCGCATCGAGCTCGATGGCGTAGTCCACCGTGGCAGCCATCGACTCCGGCGTGTCACCCGGATACCCGAAGATGAAAAAGCCGAACGACTTGATGCCGGCGTCGCGGAGGTTCGTGAAGGCGGCGCGGATCTTCTGCTCCTCGAGCCGCTTTACCATGTCTTTCCGCAGCTCGGGCGACGAGGACTCGATGCCCATCGCGAGCATCCAGCAGCCGGACTTGCGGAGCCGATGGACGAATGCGGGATCCGTGAGATTGTCCGCACGGGCGTTCCCGAACCACCGGATGTCGAGATTGCGCGCGATCAGTTCCTCGCAGAAGGCGCTGAACGTTTTCGCGTTCAACGTCACCGTGTCGCCCCAGAGATAGAAGAACTCGACCCCGAGATCCCGGCGGCTCTTTTCGATTTCGTCCACCAGCTCTTTCGGCGATCGTTCACGGAACTTGTGGCCCTGATGGATCGGAGCGACGCAGAAGTCGCACGAGTACGGACACCCGCGGCTCGTCTCGACAATCACGTACGGACTGCCCACCATCGGCAGGCGGTAGCGACGCAGATCGAGGAGATCCCACGCGGGATACGGCATCGTGGCCAACCCCGAGAAGCTGCCGCGCGCCGTGTTCGCGACGATTTCGCTGCCGCGTCGCCACGTCAGGCTCGAGATCGCGCCCGGATCGAACGCAGCCTGCGACGCGAGCGCGACGATGGCGTCCTCGGGCTCGCCGACGATCATGGCATCGACGATGGGCGCGTGCGCCATTGACTCGACCGGCGCCGTAGACGCATGCGGACCGAACGCGACGAGGGGCGCTCCGAAGGCCTTTTTGAGCTTGGCCATTTCCGCCGAGTCCGCATCCAGTGTCGGCGTCGTCGAAGGGAAGACCACGATATCGGGCCGGAAACCGGACCGATTGAGCTCGTCGATCAACGACTCGGTCGAGCGCTGTTCGGCCGTCAGGTCGACCAGGTGAAACGGCAGACCGCGTTCGCGCAGCAGCGATGCTGCCAGCACGAGGCTGTACGGCGGTTTCGTCGTGCCGAGGACGTCTTCGCGTTCCTGACAGCGGCCCTGTCTGGTAAAGGCGATGCCGCCAACCAGCGGTGGATTGACGAGTAGCAGCCTACGGGCGGGAGAGGTCACAGCTTCCAGAGTTCAATCACCGGGCCAGGCCGCTCGAGCGACGCGTCGATCCTGGCATCTGAGTTGTGGAGAAACGGCTCGACCGCGTGCGGGTGATCCGCCGCCGACGGCCGGTACGGCGTGAACACCGCCACCCGGCGCGCCTCGCGCGCCAACGCCGCGGCCAGCGGGTACGCCGCAGGGCTCCCGCCATTGTAGCCTTTCAAGACGACGTACTGCACCCCGAGGTCACGGAGGACCCCCAGTCCCCGCTGCGCGATATCGGCGGGATCCACGTAGATCTTGTCCACGTCCAACCCGCCGGTGCCGAGATAGATGAGTCGGTAGGCCGGTTCCGGCCACCGCTCAACGCTCAGCTGCAGCTGGAACTTGATCGAGGCCTTCGACTCGTCGCCGAGGTGCTGACGCAGGGCTTCGACGAGGCCGTCACGCGACTGCACGAGCGGCACCGAGTACGGCTGCACGAGCACGGTCGATCCAGAAGCGGCGTGCGACTCGATGAAGGCGCGCGCCACCGTCCGCGTGTCGGGCTGTCGGAAGAACGTTCCCACTTCGACGCTGGCGAGCATCGCGGGCGCGGCGGCGAGCATGACGAGCGTTGTGAGCACAACCGAGTGAAATCTGGCGCCGCCCCGTGAGCCGCCGATCTGGTCGGCAAGCCATACCG
>JBKPMA010000476.1:0-5462 GCA_046731935.1 Acidobacteriota bacterium | reverse complement strand
GCAGACGCCCGAGCCGACCCTGGATCTAGGCGCGCCGGGCTGACACCAGATAGTACCCACACACCCAGAGATGCGCGCCAAGCACGGAGCTGACGAACGATCCCTTCAGATTGTTGAGGCGTTGCTCGCCGAGTGGCTCGCCGCGCAGCTTCTTCTTCAGCAGGAACCACGGAACGGCGACCGGCGCGTGGAGAGCAGACGGCGCAACGCGCAGCGACGCGTCTTCGATGCGGATGTCATCGAATCCACTCACCGCAAGCGCCTCGGCAAACCGCCTCACCTCGGCCAGTTGCGGCAGCACAAAGCTCCGGCACAGAACGTCGTGCAGCCGGCCTGTCAGCGCGCCGAGCGACGCTCGCGGCCGTTTCAGAAATCCGTCAGCCACGACCAGGCGCGCACCCGGCCTGAGAAGCCTCGCGGCTTCGCGAACGAACGGCATCTTGTCCGGACCGTCTGCGTGACACGCGCTCTCGATGGCGTACGCGCCGTCAACGGACGCCGACGGCAGCCCGGTCTGCGTGTAGTCCCTCAACTCGAGCGCCGCGCGGGGAAAGACGCCGGCGCGTCGATTCAACTGATTGCCGACCTCGACTTGCCACGGCACGACGGTCACGCCGAGGACGCGTTTTCGCTCGAACCGTGACGCGGCATAGCGAACACTGGCCCCGACACCGCACCCGAGATCCACGATGAGGTCGTCACGTGTCGAGGCCAGGCCAAGGCGTTCGAGCACCTGCCCGTTCATCTCATTCAGCATCGCTTCACGGCGGAACGGGTTCAACCCTGCACGGAAGTAGCCGAAATGCATGTTGAGCCCCGTGCTCCATTCAGCGAAGTCGGGGCCCGCTTCTTCGTAGTACGCAATCAGCCGCTCGTAGCGCGGCGGAGCGCTCGAGAGTGTCGGCAGCGTCACGGCGTGCGGCGGAAGCCGCGGGACTCCCGCAAGGTCCAGCCCATCATTCCGACGGATTGTAACGTGTAGAGCGATCGCCGCCGGAATGGCGAGGCGTTCGCTGGCGCCCGCGCTACGCCAGCCGTCGAGGCCGGATCGGAGCGACGCGCCAGCGCATATACGCGAGGAACGTCGCCATCGCGAACAGCACCGCGGTCGTCAGGGCCGAGCTGACTTCGCCACGCGCGAAATGAAACACGGTGGCGCTCGCCGTCACGATCATGATGCCCACTGCCGCCCAGTGAACCCACCACGGCTGAATGCGGGTCATCGCTGGAAGCGTCAGTCCGACGGCCGCCAGGACTTCGGCCACGCCAAGGAACAACTGGAACCAGCGCGGCAGTGAGGCGTTCATCTGATCGACGACCGCCGCTGGCGGAAAGAGAAACAGCCAGCCGTGCGCCAGAAAGGCCAGCGCGAGCAACACCTGCAGCACCCACAGCAGCACATTCATGACGTCAGATTGTAACGTGGGGAGCGGCGGCGTGATGCGGCGCGCACCAGCCCAGAAAGCCCTGCATGCGACCGTTCACCCCCGCCCGCGACCGTTTGTCCCACACGCGTTGAGCACGTGCCGCAGCCGACTCTACGCTCGTCTCACCGCGTGAGAGGCAGACGCGCGAGGAGGTGCGATGCCGCGTTATCGGGTGTGGATCAACGGCGAGCGCCGCGAGGTGGACGCGCCGGAGCGCGTGCCTCTGCTCTGGCTGCTGCGCGATCACCTCGGGCTTCTGGGCACGAAGTTCGGGTGCGGTCGCGGACTCTGCGGCGCATGCACAGTGCACGTAGACGGTGCACCGGTGCGCTCCTGCGTCCTCGATGCCGCCTCGCTCGGCGAGCGCCGGGTGATCACTATTGAAGGCCTCGCCGCCACGGCTGCCGGCACTACCGAGGGCGCGAGCGAGCGTCTTCACCCGTGTCAGCAGGCGTGGATCGAAGAAGACGTGCCGCAGTGCGGCTACTGCCAGGCGGGTCAGATCATGACGGCGGCCGCGCGGCTGGCGGCCAATCCGCATCCAGACGAACCGGCAATCGACGCTGCGATGACCGGCAATCTGTGTCGCTGCGGCACGTACGTGCGCATCCGGCGGGCGATCCAACGCGCTGCACACATCGCGGCCAATTCGAGCGCGCCCGCGACATCAACGCCAGGAGGCAGAAGATGAGTGCCGTTGGCACCTTGGACCGTCGCACCTTTCTGCGCCTCGGCACTGCGGCCGGCGGGGCGCTGGTGCTCGGCATCGAGCTCTCGGGGTGCCGCGCGATGGAGCATCCATCAGCGGCCACTACGACCTTCTCACCCAATGCGTTCCTTCGGCTCGACGCGGATGGCACTGTCACGCTGTTCGTCGGTCGCGCCGAGATGGGCCAGGGCGTGCGCTCGGGACTACCGCGGATCGTCGCGGCGGAGATGGACGCGGACTGGTCACGTGTTCGGCTCGAGCAGGCCGACCTGGATGAAAAATACGGCGAGCAATATTCGGGCGGCAGCAACAGCACGCAGCACGATTTCGTACGCCTGCGTCAGGCCGGAGCGGCGGCGCGCTGGCTGTTGCTGCACGCAGCCGCGGCGCAATGGCAGGTGCCCGCGGGCGAGCTGCACACCGGATCGGGTCGCGTTGTCCACGCCGGCGGCCGGAGCGCCGGATACGGCGAGCTCGCCGCGCCCGCGCGTGCGCTTGCTGAAGCGCAGCCACGGCTGCTCGACGAGGCTGCCAAGGTACCACTGCGCCCTCTGCGCGACGTGCCTCTTCTGGGTAAGCGGATACGTCAGCTCGACGTGCCCGATATCGTCACCGGCCGCATCCGGTTCGGCCTCGACGTCCGCGTGCCAGACATGCGCTTCGCTGTGGTCGCGCGCAGTCCAACCCTGGGCGCTCGCGTGCGTGCGCTCGACGAGGCTGCGGCACGCGCCGTCCCTGGGGTCTCGACCGTCGTGACCATCGACGCGGATGGTCTGCCGGACCTCGGCGAAAACAGCCCGAAGCCGCCGAATGGCGTGGCCGTCGTCGCAGACTCGACATGGGCGGCCCTCCAGGCGCGCGAGCGGTTGCGCATCGACTGGGAGGACGGCCCGGGAGCGAACGAGAACACTGCCGCACTGTCGCAGCAAGCGAATCGGCTCGCCCGGCAAGAGCCACACCGAATCCTGCGTCACGATGGCGACGTCGACGGTGCCCTGACTCGTGCCGCGCGCACGCTCGACGTCGTCTACGAGCAGCCGCTCGTCGCCCATGCGCAGATGGAGCCGGTCTCGTGCACCGCGTGGTGTCGAACCGACGGCTGCGAGCTGTGGGCGCCCACGCAGGATCCCGCGGCCGCGCGCGATGCCGCGGCAAAGGTCAGCGGACTACCGGCCTCAATGATCACCGTGCACCCGTTGCGTATGGGAGGCGGCTTTGGACGGCGGTTCTATCACGACATGGTCGTCGAAGCCGTCCTGGTATCGCGTGCCGCTGGTGCGCCGGTACAAGTGGTGTGGACGCGAGAAGACGA
Organism: Acidobacteriota bacterium; assembly: GCA_046731935.1. Classification (GTDB taxonomy): domain Bacteria; phylum Acidobacteriota; class Vicinamibacteria; order Vicinamibacterales; family JAENWD01; genus CAVUPP01. Next base: position 2,014 of record JBKPMA010000476.1, on the reverse strand, counting down.
CATGCGGCACGGCTTCTATCGTCCTGGCGCCCTGCACCGTATGCGCGGCGGCATCGACGAGCGTGGACGGCCCATCGCGTGGGAGGTGCACCTGGTCAACGCCTCACGAGGCGAGTTCCTGCGATGGGCCCTGCCGCCGGGAGTGAACGAGTTTCCAGCCGGCGCTGATCTCGGCCGCTACGATCTGCCAGTCGGACTCATTCCCACCGTGCGCATGCAGGCGAGCAGGATCTCGACGCCAATCCCACGCGGTCAGTGGCGCTCGATCGAGGAATCGACGAACGTGTTCGCCACGCAATGCTTCCTCGACGAACTGGCGCATCTCGCCGGCCGCGATCCGCTCGCGATGCAGCTGGATCTCCTCGGGCCGCCCCGGCAGCTGCCTTACGACGACGACCCAACGTACACGTGGGATACAGGTCGGCTGGCCCGTGTGCTGCGGATCGCCGCGGAGCGATCCGGGTGGAAGACGCCGCTGCCGCGGGGCGGCGGGTACGGCATCGCCTGCAGCTACGCCAACGAGGCGTACGCGGCAATGGTCGCCGAGGTCGCGATGGACGGGCATCGCCTCCGCATCCTTCGCTACGTGTGCGCCGTCGATTGCGGTCTCGTCGTCAATCCGAGCGGCGTCGAGGCGCAGGTGCAGGGCTCGGTGATGTTCGGATTGTCCGCCGCACTTCATCAGGAGATCACGGTCGAGCGCGGAGCAGTCGTGCAGAGCAGCTTCAACGATTTTCCTCTCCTTCGCATCGACGAGGCGCCCGCGATCGACGTGCATCTTGTCGGCGGCGGTGCGGACTTCGGCGAAGCCAGTGGGCCGCCGCTGGGAGCTGGCGAGATGGCGGTGCCGCCGGTCGCTCCGGCACTCGCGAACGCGATCTTCGCGGCAGGCGGGCTTCGAATCCGCCGGCTGCCGATGCGGCACAGCGGCATCGTGACCGGAGCGTGATCGCCTGCGACCCTGGTGCCGCTGCAGGCTGTATCCTTGACCAGCATGACCGGCCCCGCCTCGGATGTGCGGTCGTTCCGGCGCGCCCTGCCGCCGTGGGCGATCGCGGCACTCCTCGCAGCACTGGGGTCCCTGATCTACGCGACGCACCTTTATCTCTACCATCGCCTGCAAGGGCAAGCCGACAGCTTCCTGGAGGAAGTCGCGGAAGCGGGGGTGCACTTCGGCGCGTGGGCTGCGCTTGTCCCGTTCGTCCTGGCGACCGGACGCCGATGGGAATTGCTCGGCCGGCGCTGGCCGCCGCGGCTGCTTCTTCACCTCGGATTGGGGCTCGTGGTCGCCTTCGCGCAGCTACTCCTTCACACGCTGCTGGACCAGGTGCTCATACACGGTTGGACGAGCCTTCACATATTCGTCGAAGGCGGCCGCAGGTTCTTCGTGCGCACGTATTACGCCAATGTGGTCGTGTACTTTGCGCTGATCGTTGGCGATGGCGCCATCGCGTGGGCGCGCGTCCGACTCGAGCGCGAAGCGGAGCTCGAACGTCACCTCACTCACGCGCAGCTCGACGCGCTGCGCCGGCAGCTGCAGCCGCACTTTCTGTTCAACGCGCTGAACGCGATCTCGACATTGATCGCCGAAGATCCGGCCGCGGCCCAGCGCATGGTCGCCCGCCTCGCCGATTTGCTGCGCAACGCGCTCGACGAGCGTAACGCCGTGGAGATCCCGCTCTGGCGCGAGCTCGAGATCGCCAGCAGTTATCTCGCAATCGAACAGGTGCGTTTCGGCGATCGCCTCTCCGTGACGATTGACGTGCCCGCGGCGGCACGGCAGGCGCTGGTCCCAGGTCTGCTGCTGCAGCCGCTGCTCGAGAACGCCGTACGCCACGGCCTCGCGGCACGGCCCGGTCCTGGAAGCATCGAAGTCACAGCGCGGGCGGACGGCTCCACATTGAATCTGCGGATCGTCGATCGCGCCACCGGGCCGCGGGATGATTCCCGCCGTCAGGTTCGTGACATGGCGTCGGTCGCGAGTGGTGGGGGAGCCGGCAAAGTCGGCCTGAGC
>JBKPMA010000475.1:0-4625 GCA_046731935.1 Acidobacteriota bacterium | reverse complement strand
CGATGTACGCTCCCGCCTGTTCTGCGATCGCCAGTGCAAGCTTCACGGCGGGTGCAGTAAACGGTCCGCTTTCACGGCCTACACCGATGCCGGCGAATGCCTTCCCTACCGAGACCGGCAACGCCAGAACGTAGCGCGCACTGCCAGACGGCCGGCCAGCGAACATCGGCGGCGGCAGGAGGAGGTCACGCGGCGTCCCGCCCTGCACGCCGTCGAGGACGGACCGGATCGTGTTGCCGTCTATCCATCCCGGCGGCGTGGCAGCGAGCAGATGCTGTCCGCTCGAAGTGCTCACCATCGCGAAGCCCAGTGATGCTTTGAGGAGCCTGGCCATCTGCCGTGCCAGCGTGCCGAGCGTCAGGTGCAGATCGAGCTGACTGCGAGTCGATCGGATCAAGTCGTAAATCGCCAGCAGCTCGTCCTGACGATCGACGAGCTCCGCGGTCATGGCGTCCATGTCGGCTTCGACGGCCGCCATCTGACCGATGACCGCGGCATCCGCCTTCAGACGTTCGCTTGCGCCGGGCGTCGGCGATCCCACCAGGCCAACCCGGATGCCGGGGAACGTACCCGGAACATCCGCCGCGATGTCCGGCGCCGGCGGCGCTGGGCCGGCGGGCCAGTATTCGATGGCGACGTCGTGCGCCCAGACGCCAAAGGCGGTGTACCCGGCGCCCAGCCAGGCACGGGCGATCGGATTCAGGCGCGCGCGCGCCAGCGGAAACGACGAGAGCTTCACGGCCATGCATGTCATCGGCAGGCGGACGTGAATGGTTCAGCGGCTGCGGCCTGAGCTCGTGCGGGAATCAGTAGTGTCTGCGAGCGGGATGGGCGCAAAATGGACAATGGGGCCGGGATAGATTGAATGAAATTGTGCGCAGAGGCTGGCAGATGTTGACACCCATCCCGACCCCATTGCAGCCATTGCAATGATTGCCCGTCGGATCGTTCGCGTCCTGCTCGCAGAGGATCACGAGAGCGACGTCCAGCTCGTAAAGGACGCACTGGCCAACGTGCCGGACACGGATTACGCCGTGCACGCCGTTGCACGTTTCGCGGACGCCCAGGACGCGATCGAGCGTTCCGCCTTCGACATCGTCCTGCTCGGACTCGAGCTGCCGGATTCCCCGGTCAACGACACCCTTCGCCGGATCGCGTCTCTCCCGGTCGCGGTGCCCGTGATCGTGCTCACACCGCATCCCGACGACGAGACGACGACCACGGCCGTCCGCGAAGGGGCCGAGGACTACTTCGTCAAGAGCGAGCTGAACGGGGTGTGGCTCGCGCGCGCCATTCGCAACGCCATCGAACGGCATCGCATCCGCGCCGCCTGGCGGATGAGTGAGGAGCGGCTGGCGCGCATCATCGACTCCGCCATGGACGGCATCATCACGGCCGACGACGGCTTGCGCATCGTCATCTTCAACCCGGCTGCGGAACGGATGTTCGGTTGCAGCGCGGACGCTGCGATCGGTCAGCGGCTGGATCGCTTCATTCCCGACCCGGAGCATGCGCCCGCCTCGTTCCTGGCGCGCCGTGCGGGCGGCGACGAGTTCCCCGCCGAGGCATCGATCTCACAGACGACCGTCGCCGGTCGCCGTCTGTTCACCGTGATCCTGCGGGATGTCACGAAGCGGCTTCAAACCGAGGAGACGCTGCACCAGTCGGAAGAACGGCTCCAGACGGCGCTCGAAGTCGGACGGATGGGGACGTGGACGTTCGACTTCGACACGAAGGAAGTCTGGGCGGACGACAAGATGCTGAAACTTGTCGGGCGCACTCGCGCCGACTGGCCCAAGGGTCCGCAGGGGGCGGCCGAACTCGTGCACCCCGAAGATCGCGCGGCCGTCTGGGAAGGCCTTCGCATCGATCCGTCGGATCCGGGTCCGGCCATGCGATCCGTCGAGATGCGCATCGTCCAGCCCGATGGGAGCCCGCGCTGGCTGGCCGTGACAGGACGTCTCGAACGCGATCACAACGGCCATGGCCGGATCGTCGGGATTGCAACCGACGTGTCGGCGCGGAAGCAGTCTGACGCCGCGCAGCTGCGATCGCAGAAGCTCGAAGCACTGGGCACCTTGGCGGGTGGCGTGGCGCACGATTTCAACAACATCCTGCTCGCGATCATGGGTAATGCCGGACTCGCGGAAGCGGATTTGCCGCCGGACCATCCCGTCCGCGACAACCTCGCTGAAATCACGCGCGCCACGAATCGGGCAGCGGATCTCGTGCGCCGAATCCTGGGCTTCTCTCGGCCGCAGGACGAGCGGCAGTCGCCCATCTCGCTTCGTCCGGTCGTCGAAGAAGCCGTGAATCTCCTGCGCGCCTCGCTCCCGGCGATGATTCACATCACGACGACGTACGCCGACGACCTGCCGCACGTGACGGCGAATGCGACGCAGATGCACCAGGTGGTCGTGAACCTCGGGACCAACGCCGCGCACGCGCTCGGCGTACGCGGCGGAGACATGCAAGTTGCGCTGGATGCCGTGACGCTGTCAGCCGAAGACGCAGCCGGATTGAGTGGCCTGCATGAGGGCCTCCACGTACGGCTGACCGTGACCGACACCGGCTCGGGCATCGATCAGGCGACGCTCGATCGCATCTTCGATCCGTACTTCACGACCAAACCAGCGAGTCAGGGCACCGGTCTCGGTCTGGCCGTCGTCCACGGGATCATCGTCAGTCACCACGGCGCGATCACCGTGCGCAGCACATTCGGTCAGGGCTCTGCATTCACGATCTACCTCCCGGCGGCACATGGCGCGACTGAGCAGGCCCATCTGGCGGCAGATGGCGTGCCGCGAGGGCGAGGCGAACACGTGCTTTTCATCGACGACGAACCGGCGCTCGTCCGCCTCGGTATCCGCGTGCTGGAGCGGCTTGGCTATCGTGTCACCGGCTGTCAGGACCCATCCGCCGCGCTGGAAATGTTCAGGTCGCATCCGAAGGCCTTCGATCTGATCCTGACCGATCTGGCGATGCCGCCGATGACAGGCTTCGACGTCGCGCAGGCGATCCTGGCGCTTCGACCGACTATCCCCGTCCTGCTGACGAGCGGCTACATGCGGACCGAGGACCGCGATGCGGCCGTCGCGCTGGGCATCCGAGACGTACTGCCCAAACCCACCACCCGCGAGCTGCTCGGCCGGACGCTGCGGCAGGTGCTCGATACGAAAGACGGACCGTCCTAGATCTTCACACCCCTGCACAGCGAAATTGTGCAGATGCGGGCTGAAGAAGTAAGCCCGATCGACCGATTGTGTACAGGGGCATGGTAGAGAGGCTGAGGCGACTGCCACTCGTCGACGCGGGCGCCGCCGCCTACGTCCTCGCGTTCTACGCGTGGATTGCCCTGCACGCGCCGGGCACGCAGACGACGGCCTTCATCGGCGATCTCGTCTTCCTGCCGCTGGGACTCGCTGTCGCGTGGGCGACGTGGCGCACCAGCAGCATGCCTGGGGTCGATGGCAGGACCCGCCTGGCCTGGCGTCTGCTGCTCGTGGCCTACCTGTCGCTCTGGCTCAGCGGCAGTGCCTGGACCTTCTACATCCGCAACGTCGATCGCACGCACTGGCCCTGGTGGATTGACCAGTTCGAGTTCGCCCAGCATGTCTTCGCGCTGGCGGCCTATCTGACGTTCCCCAACCGTCGCCTCGGGAGCGAGGCGCGGACACGGTTTCTGGCGGACACCTCTCTGACGCTCGTTGCCGGCGCCGTCCTGGCCTTCCAGTTCGTGCTGCGTCCCGCCCTGCAGCAAGGCGGATCCGAGTCGATGCAGATCACGATTGCCGGAGCCGTGCTCGACTGGCTGCTCTTCGCGACGGCCTCGATGGGTCTCGTCCAGAAGCGTGACGCCGAAATCCGGCAGGTCATGGGCATCCTCCTGGCTGCGAACACTGTGTACCTGTTCGCGAACTACGTCTGGGTGCAGCATGAGGGTGCCTATCGGATCGGCGATGCCGCCGACGGGCTCTGGTTCGCCGCCTGGGTCTTGCGGTGGGCCGCTGCCCGGCACGCTTGGCGGCGGTACCGCGACTCGAACCGCGCGCCGGAGCCCCCGATGGTGGGCTATCAAAGCAACACGTTCTCGTACGCGATCGTCGCGCTCGCGTTCGTGCTGCTCATCACGCAGATTGTCGCCGGCGACCGGCAGTTCCTCTGGTTCACGGCGTTCTCGGTTGCCGTGATGGCGTTTCTCTTGCTCTTCCGGCAGTTCGCCGAGCTCGGTGAGAACCGGCGGCTCTTCGCCGCCCAGCTTGCGCAGGAAGCCCGCTTTCGATCGCTCGTTCAACACTCGTCTGACGTGGTGCTGATCGTCGAGCCCGACGGCATGATCGCGTATGCGAGCCCCTCGAGCCAGCGCCTGGTCGGTCCGGACCTGCTGCGACCCGGACGCCGGCTGCACGACATCGTGGAGGATCACGCGGCGCTGCGCCCGGTCTTCGAACAGCCTGGCGCGTCGCGCCCGCTCGTGCATCGCATGCGGACAGCACAGGGGGCCTGGCGTGAGGTCGAAATCGTCTGGAGCGACCTTCAAGACGATCCCGCGGTCAACGGGATCGTCCTCAACTGCCGCGACGTCACCGAGCGCAACGAGCTCGAGCGGCACCTGCAGCACGCAC